>JAIYEB010000058.1 GCA_027487195.1 Hyphomicrobiales bacterium
CCAACCGTGGAACGTGTGCGCAGGGCCGGGTCGGGGTTTCGCTCATCAAGGCGTGGCGTGTTGGTCCACGTCACCGTGCCGCACAGGTTGGAGCCGCACGGCGCAACGCGAATCCTCGAGGTTCCATCTTCACGCTGCCAGTTGCCGACAGCGCTTTGCGCCTGTGCAAAGGTCGGTGCGGCAAGGAAGGCGAGGGATGCTGCAGCAGCAATAAGAGTCAGTCTCATGGCGTTCTCCCAAAGCATGTTGCGCAAAAGTGTTCCGCGGCTTTGCGAAACACCATGCGCCCATGACAAAGTTCTGTTGCGTGCTCGTCGTGGCACGCTTCCAATGGCCATGTAGCCATAGATTTCAGGACTTTGGTAGGTCCACGTCGCGCCAGCGCCGATGCAGCCAAAGCCACTGGCCAGGGTGCTCGGTGACCCATTTTTCAACGAGGTTGGCCCAGACCCTCATGGCGGAAGCTATGTCGATCCGCCCCTTGGCATCACGCTCAAAAACCAGTTCTTCAGAGAGATCGAGCAGAAAACCATCGCCTTGCCGGATGACACGGACGGCATGCACCGGGCAGTCATGGAGCCTGGCAATGCGTGCAAACGTCGTGTTCATGCGGGTCGGGCAGCCGAACAGCGGGTGGATCGGGCCGCCGATATAATACTGATCGGAAAGGAGGCCGAGGTGGCGTCCCTCGCCAACAACGCTTGCCAGCTGATGCACCGACCCGCGTCGGGCTGAAATCAATTCGCCCATGGCAACCCGCCGGCGGTTCAAGAGCCATTTCGCAACGTACTTGTTGTTGGGTGCGCGAAACAACGCTGCCGCATCAAGCCCGTGCGAGGCGGCGGCCACCATGGGCAGCTCCCAGTTCGCCAGATGCGCCGAGACAATGATCGCGGGCTTGCCATCGTCTCTAAGCTGCAGAAAGCGCTCGATGGAACCCTCAGTGAAGCGCACCCGGCTTCCGGTCATCGTCTGTGGGTCAAAGTCCCAGATGCGGTCAAGAAACAGATATTCGACCGAGGTCCGCCCGAGATTGGCCCAGCACTCCTCAAGGATCGCACGGTGCTCATCAAGGCTCATGTGCGGGAAGGCGATGGCAAGGTTCTTCATCCCGACCTTGCGGGTGAGGGGAAGCCGCATGCCAATGCTGACAGCAACGAAAACCGCAAACCGCGTTGTCGCCTTCTCCGGCAACAGGCGCGCGAGACCAATCGCGCCCGCCACGAGGAGCGCAACCGCAAGATCAGACAGATCCCGTAGCGCGAGGATCGTGCGAGCAATGACCTGTCGCATCAGATCCTGACGACAATCTTGCCAAACACCTTCCGGCTTTCCAGCCGCTCAAGCCCGATCTTGAAATCGTCCATGGCGATCTCCGTGTCGATGGTTGGCTTGAGGCCAATCGCCATCTTCTGCAGCCCATCGCCGACATTGCGCATGGACGCGCCAAACGAGCCGAGAATGCGGTACTGCTGCTGGAAAAGCTGCATCAGATTGAAGGTGATTGAAGCGCCGGACGTTGCTCCGCAGGTGACGAGCCGCCCGCCGCGCTTCAGCGACAAAAGCGAGTCATTGAAGGTGTCTGCGCCGGTATGTTCGAACGCAACATCAACGCCGCGCTTGCCCGTCAGGCGCCGTGCGATCGTGGCAAAGCGCTCTTCGCGATAGTTGATGACGTGATCGGCACCGAGCGCGCGCGCTTTCTCCGCCTTTTCGCTATCGCCAACCGTTGTGATGACGGTTGCGCCAACAGCTTTCGCCAGCGTGATGGCAGCGGTCCCAATCCCCGAGCCGCCGGCCTGAACCAGAACCGTTTCGCCGCGCTCGAGCTTTGCGTTGTCAAACAGCATGTGTTCGACCGTTGAGAATGTGATCGGCGCGCAGGCGGCGTCGACCATCGACACGCCCTTTGGCACAGGGATCAGGAGCCGCGCAGGGATGGCGACATATTCGGCGGCAAAGCCATCGACGTGAAACCCCATGATGCCGCCGACATTCTCGCAATGATTGTCGCGCCCTTCGCGGCAGGCCTTGCACACACCACAGGTGAGCGCCCCGTACATCACCACGGCATCGCCGGTCTTCAGGCCGGTGACGCCTGCGCCAAGGGCTGCAATCTCACCGGAGGCTTCAGCGCCGACAATGAGTGGGAGCTGGCGCTTGGCGAAGGCCATGCCGCGAAAGCCCCAGACATCGATATGGTTCAGCGCAACAGCGCGCACGCGAACAATGGCCATGCCTTCGGCTGGCGACGCCGGCTCAGCGACATCTGCGATTTCAAGGTTGCGTTCGGACAGAAGGCGGAGGGCGCGCATGGACAGTCTCGATCTATGAATGAAGACGCGCTCTTAGCTGACAGGGGAGGCGCGGGCTAGGGGGCAGGCCAACGCGATCCGCCCAACGATTATCCCCAGACGCGCCGGGCAGTCTCGTTGATGACATCGAGCTTGCGCCATTGCTCGCTCATGGACAGCTGATTGCCGGCAATTCCCGAAGCAAAACCGCATTGCGGTGATATCGCCAGCTGATCGAGCGGCAGGTATTGTGCGGCCTCATCGATCCGTCGGCAAAGCTCATCGACGGTTTCCACCTGCCCGGACTTCGTCGTGACAATCCCGATGACCGCCACCGTGCCCTTTTTGACAAAGCGCAACGGCGCGAACGATCCGGCTCTCGATGTGTCGTACTCGAGAAGCAACCGGTCATAGGCAAGGCCGCCGAACAGGGCTTCGGCAATGGCGTCATAGGTCCCGTCCCGGTGCCACATCGAGGCCCGGTTGCCCCGGCAGATATGGATCCCGGTCGTCGCACGCGCGCCGACGTTGGCGATGACCTGATTGTCCGCGTCGATTGCGCGCTGAAGGCTCGTTGTCGGGTCTTCGCCAGACGCGCGCATGCGCTGAAGCGTTGGCTCGTCCACATAGCCCGTGTAGCTCGGCTCATCGATCTGGATGTAGTCACAGCCATCTGCCACCAGTTCATCCACCATCTGGGTCTGGATCCCGGTCACGGCATCAAGAAAAGCCTGTTCGCTCTCGTAGATTGCCCGTGAGGCTGGCGTGTCACACATCTGGCGAACCCGATCCGGGCCCATCAGCGTGATCTTTGTCGGCGATGTGGCAACGCTTTTCAAAAAGCGGTGCTCGGTCAGGGGGAAGTTCTGCTCAAGGCGCAAGGGTGCGGTGGCGGGCGTGCGGTAGGACACGACGGCGTCAATGCCCTTCAGGCCCGGCGTTTCCTCGGGCGCCCTGTTTTCGGGGTAGGCGAGGAAGTTCTTCCAGCTCCCTTCCCACAGGTCCCAGCCGGAGACGCGCGAGAAGCTGACCTGCCAGTTCAGCCGTCGATACTCGCCATCGGTGATGACCGAGAGACCATGGGCTTCCTGCTCAGCCACAAGGGTTCGGATCGCATCGTCCTGGGCTGCTGCCAGGGCCGCATCATCAAGTTTGCCTTTTGCACGGCGCATGAACGCCGACTTGAGCTCCTCAGGGCGCAGCAGCGACCCGATCTGATCCGTGCGTGCCAAGGCAAGAGAATGCGGCATACGGCCTCCCTGGATCAGCCCCTTGAGATAGCTTCGATGACAACGAAGGCCTGAGCATAGGGGAGGTCATCGGTCAAAGCGACATGGATCCGCGCATCATGACCGGCTGGCGTCAACGACTTCAGGCGCTCCAGGGCGCTGCCATGAAGCTCCATGGTCGGCTGGCCAGACATGAGATTCACAACCTCCATCTCGCGCCAGCGAATCCCGCGAATGCCTGTGCCAAGCGCCTTCGAGCAAGCTTCCTTGGCGGCAAACCGCTTGGCGAGCGTTCCAACCATAATGGCCGGCCGGCGCTGTGCGCGCCTTTGCTCACCCTCTGTGAACACGCGCTGCAAAAACCGCTCGGGATGGCGCGACAGGACGCGTTCGATGCGCCGCGTGTCACACAGGTCCGTGCCGATGCCGATAATCATTTGGCCTTGAGATCGCGACTGCCGGGCTTCACAGCTGGAAGAGCTGCAAGTTCCGGCGGCAGCGCGTCGGCCGCATAATCCGCAACCTTCCAGGACAGCAGCGAGACGAGCGGCACCCCGATATCAACCTCGCCACCCGAGCGATCCACGAGGCAAGCCGCGCCAACCAGCTCCCCGCCCTGACCTTCAAGGGCCGCAAGGCATTCGCGCGATGACAGCCCCGTCGTGACGATATCCTCGACCATGAGGACGCGGGCACCTCTAGGAATTGTGAACCCGCGTCTCAGGCTGAAAGCCCCGTTCTCGCGCTCGACAAAGATGGCGTGCGCCCCAAGCTGCCGCGCGGTTTCGTAGCCGGGCACAATGCCGCCGACCGCCGGAGAGACAACCACGTCGATCTTGCCAAACCGCGCCGTGACTTTCTCCGCGAGCGCGCTGCACAGCCGCGCGGTCCGGACGGGGTCCATGAATATAAACATCTTCTGCAGGAACACCGGAGAGCGCCTGCCGGATGAGAGGATGAAATGTCCTTCAAGCAAGGCGCCGGCCTCGCGAAACTCTGCCTTGACCTCATCTGGCGTCATACTGGTCTCCGCAGTCCATCGCGCATGTCATCAAAACCATCGACTTCAACGGGGCAGCCGATATCTGTGCCGGGGTCACCGGAACCCGCCGCCCGCATGGGCACGTTGCTTGCCCTGGAGGTTCGTGCCCGCGCAAGGCTTGTTGGTCAAGTCACCACACGTTCGACTGCGGCGATCACGGACTTTGTCTTGAGCTGGGCAATGATGCTGTTGAGGTGCTTCAGATTGTAGACGCTCAGGTCGATCGTCATGTGGGTGATGTCAGCCGTGCGGCGGTCCATCCGCACGCCATCAATGTTTCCCTGATGTTCAGCAATGACCGAGGCAATCTGAGCCAAGGTTCCAGGCTCGTTGATCGATTGCAGTGCAATTTTTGCAGGAAAGCGCCGGTCGCTGAGGTCGATGTCCCAGCGCATGTCGACCCACCGGTCAGGTTCGTCCTCGAAGCGCTGCAGGGATTCAGATTGGATCGGGTAGATCATGATCCCATCATCCATCCGGATGCCGACGATCCGGTCGCCCGGTACAGCTCCTGATGGAGAAAACCGCACATCGCCGCCGGAAAAGCCACGAACCGGGATCGCATTGTCGGACGGTTCCCTGTCCTCATCCGGTTTTGTGACATGGCCGTTCGGGATCGAAGTTGCATGCCAGTCCGGGTAGACGGCCTTCAGGACGTCCTGCGTCGTCATCTCGCGCCGGCCAACCCCTGCAAACACGTCTTCCAACGTCTGGCGGGCAAGGCGACGCAGAACAGCCGTCACGTGATCCTCGTCGAAGACCTTGCCCTCGCGCTCAAACGCGCGCTTCAGGAGCGAGCGACCGAGATTGGCATACTGATGGCGCACGGCGGCGCGTGTGGCCTTGCGGATCTCGTAGCGGGCCTTGCCTGTGATCGCGATGCTTTCCCATGCCTGTGGCGGGGTTTGACCGGTCGACGTCACGATCTCGACCTCATCGCCATTGACGAGTTCGGCCGTCAGCGGAGCCGCGCGACCGTTGATCTTGGTGCCGACGCAGGTGTTGCCGATGTCGGTGTGAACCGCGTAGGCAAAGTCGATGGGGGTTGCGCCACGCGGCAATGCGATCAGCTTGCCCTTTGGTGAAAAGCAGAAGACCTGGTCCTGAAACAGTTCCAGCTTGGTGTGCTCGATGAATTCCTCCGGCGCGCCATCGCGCAGCCCGGCGACCATTTTTGAAAGCCATTGCCAGGGTTTGTTCTGCTCGCCCAGGACCTTGCGGCCATCTGTTGTGGTGACGAAGGCGCCGTCCTTGTACAGCGCATGCGCGGCAATGCCGTATTCGGCAATGCTGTTCATTTCGCTTGTGCGCACCTGAAGTTCGATGCGCTGGTTTCCGGTCGCAACCAGGGTTGTGTGGATCGAGCGATAGTCGTTCGATTTGGGCGTTGAGATATAGTCCTTGAAGCGACCGGGGACGACGGGCCACGTCGTGTGCAGAATTCCAACGGCGCGATAGCAATCGTCGACGGTTTTAACAACGACGCGGAAGCCGAAGATGTCCGAGAGCTGGCCAAATGAAATCGACTTTCGCTCCTGCTTGCGCCAGATCGAATAGGGCTTTTTTTCACGCCCTCGAACAGTGCACGCAATACCCTGGCGCTCCAGCAGACGCTCGATCTGGTCCTCGATCAGATCAATCCCTTTGCCGATCTTGTCGCGCGCTGCATTCAGCCGGTCGGAAACAACCTTGTAGGCCTCGGGTTGCGAATAGCGAAAACCGAGATCCTCGAGCTCCTCGCGCATGTCCTGCATGCCCATGCGGCCGGCAAGCGGAGCGTAGATTTCCAGTGTTTCGTCGGAAATGCGGGCCCGTTTTTCCGGCGCCATGAAGTTCAGCGTGCGCATGTTGTGCAGCCGGTCCGCAAGCTTCACCAGCAGCACGCGCACATCAGACGTGATCGCCAGCAGCAGCTTGCGCAGGTTTTCGGCCTGGACCGCGCGCTTTGAAACGAGATCGAGCTTCTTGATCTTGGTCAGGCCAACCACAAGCTCGGCGATCTCGCGGCCGAACATGCGTTCGATTTCCTCGCGCGTTGTTGCGGTATCTTCAATCGTATCGTGGAGGAGGGCTGCAACAATTGTTGCATCATCGACCTTGAGGTCGGTCAGGATGGCTGCAACTTCAAGGGGGTGCGTAAAATAGGCGTCGCCGTTGGCGCGCTTCTGGTGGCTATGCTGCTTGTAGGCATAGACATAGGCGCGGTTGAGCAATGCCTCATTTGTATTGGCATTGTAGCGCGCAACACGCTCGACGAGTTCAGGCTGTCTGATCATTCGCTCTCGCACCTCACCACTGATATGATGAGGGGCGATACAAATTGCTACAAGTCCGGCCCGTGTGACGTCAGCTATTCGCGCTCGTCATCGTCTGAAGAGGACGAGGCTTCAGGCGCCACCATGTTCTCAAGGCCGCGGATGAGATCTTCTTCGCTCATGCGATCAAACGAGACGTCAGCTGAATCGTCTGAGCCGCCGCCAAGCATGGGGACGACGTCCTGCTCGGGCTCGTCGACCTCGACATAGCGCTGGAGCGAATGAATCAGCTCTTCCTTCAGATCATCCGGCACAATGCGCGAATCCGCGATTTCGCGCAGTGACACGACCGAGTTCTTGTCGTTGTCACGATCGACCAGTAGCGAGGAGCCCGATGAGATGTTGCGCGCTCGGTGCGCAGCAAGCAGAACCAGTTCAAACCGGTTGTCGACCTTGTCGACGCAATCTTCCACGGTCACGCGGGCCATGCCGTCCTCTTTCGTCTCGATGTCAGAATGAGGGTGCCGCATAGCCGGTTCTGGCCTCATGCGCAAGGCAAGAGTCCGGGACAGGCCACGGCACCTTCCTCCAGCATGGGGCGTGTCGACGTAGGGGTAAGCTATTCGTCGAAATTTGAAAGCATTGTTGCAGTGTAACGCTCGAGTGTTTGAATGATAAAGACACTGCCTGCAACAGCACGGCCTCGACAAAATTTACAAATTCTGCGACTGTAAGGCGTCGATGAGAAAGAATGGGCGTCATTGTCGATAGGCTGAGTTCACCGTCTCGGTGCATCAGTCGTGTGTTTGAATCGACGCTTCTTTCAGATTGAGAGAAATTAGAATGCGTTTTTTTCCGAACGAAAGAATGGCTGTCTTCATCGATGGCGCCAACCTTTACGCTACGTCAAAGACGTTGGGTTTTGATATCGATTACAAGAAATTTTTGAATAAATTCGGACAGCACAATCTTGTTCGAATGTATTACTATACGGCGATTTCAGAGAACGAAGAGTACTCTTCGATTCGTCCTTTGATCGACTGGCTAGATTACAATGGTTACACTGTTGTCACAAAGCCAATCAAAGAATTTTTCGACAGCATGGGGCGCCGAAAGGTCAAGGGCTCCATGGATATCGATATTGCTGTCGATGCGATGGCGTTGTCTGATCATGTCGAACATATCGTTCTTGTGTCGGGCGATGGGGATTTCCGCCGCCTCGTCGAGGCATTGCAGCGCAAGGGTCGGCGCGTCACTGTGATTTCTACAATCACAACTCAACCGCCCATGGTTGCTGATGATTTGCGCCGCCAGGCCGATCAGTTTGTCGACATCAATGATCTGGCGGGCGAAATTGGCCGCCCGGCGATTGATCGCCCCGCTCGCGACCCCAAGGAGGGCGGATTTCGACGCGACTTCAGGCCCGGCGCGCCGGCGACAACAGATGATGTCGTCGAGACTTGATTGACGAGCGAACCTCATCGTGACTGTGATTTGTGCGCGAGACTGGTGGATTTCCGCCAGGCCGCGCGCAAACGCGATTCCTCGTGGCACAATGCGCCAGTTCCGTCTTTTGGGCCGAACAGTGCGCGGCTGCTGATTGTCGGGCTTGCCCCGGGGCTTCAAGGCGCAAACCGCACCGGCAGGCCCTTTACCGGCGATTATGCCGGTGACCTCCTGTATGCGACCCTGAACAAGTTCGGTTTTGCCAATGCGCGCTTTGAAGCAAGGCCTGATGATGGGCTCGAGCTGATCGACACGCGCATCACCAATGCAGTCCGGTGTGTCCCGCCCGAGAACAAGCCCGTCGGCGCTGAGATTGCCGCCTGCCGACCGTTCCTCTCGGCGACGATCAAGGCCATGCCGAACCTGCGCGCAGTCGTAGCGCTTGGCCGCATCGCTCATGAAAGTCTGATTGTGGCGCTTGGCGAGCGGCCCTCACGGTATGGCTTCGGCCACGGTGCGCGCCACCAGATCGAGGGCTACAGCATCTTCGATAGCTACCACTGCTCGCGCTACAACACGAACACCGGACGCTTGACGCCTCAGATGTTTGAAGCGGTCTTCGCAAGCGTGCGGGCTGAGCTCGCGACCTGAAACGCGGGTTAGATCTTCACCCAGCCCGCTGGAGGTGATTTTCCAGGGTGGATCGCCCCGCAATGCGGGCAGGTTCGGGCTTTTTCACTGGCAAAGAACGCATCATAGAGCGGCGGCAGGTCCTTTTCGATATCGCTGACCGCGACCTCGACGCGATGGACAAGCCCTTCGCAGGAAAAGCAGTACCATTCGAATCCATCGATATCGCCGGGCTTGCGTGGACTTTCGATGACAAGGCCCACCGAGCCAGCAATCGGGCGCTGCGGGCTGTGGCGCACATGCGGCGGCAACAGGAACACATCACCCTCGCGGACACGGACGTCGTGCACCTTGCCCCGATCCGCGATCTTCAGGATCATGTCACCCTGAATTTGATAGAAAAACTCTTCCACCGGGTCATCGTGGAAGTCCGCCCGGCTGTTGGGCCCGCCCACAATCATCACGACCATGCCGCTCTTGGTGAAAAGCTGCTTGTTGGCGACAGGTGGCTTCAGAAGATGCCGGTTCTCGTCAATCCAGCCCTTGAAGTTGAACGGCGGCGCAAACGGAAGGTCGAGAACGGACTGGATGGATGTCGATTGTGTGGACATGACGAACTCCGGCTCAATCAAGGGTCAGGCAGCAGTGGCGGGGCGGGAACTCTGAAGCCCTGAAGCGGCGAATGCGCGTTCCACGGCCTGGCGCTCGAGAGCGGTCAGCGCAAGGAGAGGGGAGCGGACATGACCGCCGGTCTGGCCGAGACAATCCATCCAAGCCTTGGCGTGGGCGTGGGGCTTTTCCGCCGGCCGTGTCGACTTGAAGGCATGGCGCACCGGCTCCAGTGACTGGCTGACCTGGCGTGCGGCCGCAATATCTCCGGCAAAGGCAAGGTCGGTGTAGTCGCGCATGCGCCGGTCTTTGGCGCTCTGGAACAGGAAGGGTGGATTGGAGCAGAGATAGAGGCGCCAGCCGAGCTCAGCGATATTGTCGAGCCATTCTTCTTCCGATGCCGTCGAGACGATCAGGTCGCTGCCCGCGAGCTTCGACAAACGCTGGTACATGTCGCGCGGCACCGAGTACTTGATCGCAACGACCGTCTCGTTTTCTTCCGCAAGCCTCACGCACAGCTCCGGCGACATGAGATAGCCGGAGTCCGGATGGCTCCACAGGGCAACCGGAATATCGACCTTCGATGTGATGAGCCGGTAGTAGTTCGACAGCGTTTCATCCTGCGCCTTCAGGAAATGCAGCACCGGCGCATGGACAACGATCGCGCTGGCGCCGATCGCCTGAGCGTGACGCGCCAGTTCAATGACGCAATCGAGGTTCTGATCCGAGCAGGACATGATGGTGCCCATGCGCCCGCCGATGGCTTCAACGGCAATCGAGAACAGCCGCTTGCGCTCGACCATCGACAGCGAAAAGAACTCGCCCTGCTTGCCGCCGACAAAGACACCGTCAATGCCAAGTTCCTCGGCATAATGCGCAAGGTTTTGCCGAAAACCGGCTTCATCAATGCTGCCATCGGCGCGAAAAGGGGTCAGAACGGCTGCCCAGATGCCGCGCATCGCGGTCTTGGCCCAGGCCTTCGCGTCATGGCGCAATGGAAGCATCAGCTGTTTCTCCGTCCGTTCGAGAGAATGCGCCAGATCGTTTCAGCCGTCACGGGGGTATTGAGTTCGCCCACGTCATAGCCGGTCAGCGCGTTTTCGATAGCATTGAGGATGGCTGCCGGCGTGGCCACGGTTCCGGCCTCGCCGACGCCCTTGGCGCCAAGCGCATTGGCTGTTGTCGGCGTGTGCAGCGATGACAGCGTGATCGGTGGAATGTCTCGTGCGCGCGGCAGGGCATAGTCCATCAGCGAGCCGGTCAGGAGCTGGCCATCTTCATCACTGATGATCTGCTCATACAAAGCCTCGCCAAGACCCTGGACCATGCCGCCGATGAGTTGCCCGCGAACCAGCATCGGATTGACCACGCGGCCGGCGTCGTCCACGAACCAGATGTTCTCGACACGGACCACGCCGGTGTCCCGGTCGATTTCTGTGACCGCAAGTGCTGCCCCCGACGCCCAGGTCTCTGATGGAACCGTGTAGTTCAGTTCGGTCCGCTCACCGGTCTCCTTGAAGCGGCGTGCAGCTTCAAACAGGGCCGATCCACCAATCGCGGTTGATCGCGAGGCCAATGCGCCAACGCCTGGCAGAGTTTCGCCCGTATCGCCGTGAATGATGTCGATCGCATCAAGCTCAAGACCAAGCACACTCGCCACGATCTGCGCTGAAGCGGTTTCTCGGCCCTGGCCTTGGGCTGTCGACCCGGTGCGCACGATGACGCGGTTGCCGGCGCCCTTTTCAATGACGGCGCTCTCGAAGCCAGCCCCGCAAGGTTCGATGGCAAGTGCAACCCCATAGCCGACGAGTGCGCCACGGCGGCGGCGTTTCGCGATCTCGCGCTTCAGCTCGACATAGGACGTGATTGCGACCAACCGGTCGAGAACACCGGCATAGTCTCCGGAATCAAGCACTTCGCCCGTGGGTGTGCGGTAAGGAAA
>JAIYEB010000069.1 GCA_027487195.1 Hyphomicrobiales bacterium
ACGCGCGCCAACTGCAGCCATCTCCACCCGTGCTGCCTCAAAGGGTGCAGTCTGGATCGGGACCGGCCTTGAAAAGAAATAGCCCTGCACGACATCGAGCTTGAGCCTGCGCAGGACATCGACTTCTGCGGCTGTCTCTGCGCCCTCTGCAACGAGCGACATGCCAAGGCCGCGGCCGAGGCCAACGATCCCTTCGAGCAGCTTCAGCTTTTCAGCGTCCTGATCAACGCCTGACACGAAGATCCGGTCGATCTTGAGCTCTGCGACCGGCAGCCGCGCCAGATAGCCAAGGGACGAGTATCCTGTGCCAAAGTCATCAAGCGCAAGCTGGACGCCCATCTCGCGCAGTTCGTGCAGAAAACGACTGGCGCGCGTGAAGTCAGGCGAGACAAAAATGCTTTCGGTGACTTCCAGCTTGATGTTGTGCGGTGTCAAACCGTGCCGGCTGACAGTATCTTCGAAACGCCGGACATAGCCGGGATCCCGCAACTCGGCGGCCGAGACGTTGACGGACATGCGGCGGTTAGTACCCCGCTGTATCCAGTCGCGAAGCCCGGCGCAGGCGGCGTTCAGAACCCAGTCTCCCAGTGCGCAGATACGGCCGGTGGTCTCCGCTATGGGTATGAACTCGGAAGGTTTGATGCATCCGCGGCTGGGATGGTTCCAGCGCAGCAAAGCCTCGATGCCTGCGACCTTGCCGGTTCCAAGTGAGAGTTGCACCTGTCCAAAGGCTTCGAGCTCGCCATTGCCGATGGCATGTCTCAGGTCAGTGCTCAGCGTCGCGCGCGTCACCGCACGTGCCGTCAACTCAGCGCGAAACCGCGCCATGCGCCCGCGCCCCTCGTCCTTGGCCTGATAGAGCGCAAGGTCGGCATGTCCAAGAAGCTGGGCTGCGGTTGAACCATCCCTTGGCAACAACGCCACGCCAATGCTCACCCCGACGTGAACTTCGGTCTCTTCGACTGTGAATGGGGCGGTGAGCGCTGCAATCAGGCTGTCTGAAAGCGCCTCGCATTCGCTGGCGCTGCGCGGGTCAACAACCGCAAATTCATCTCCTCCAAGGCGTGCGATGAAGCTTTTGTCGCCGAGCACGGCCCTCAGTCGGGCCGCAACAGCAACGAGCAATGCGTCACCTGCAGCGTGCCCAAGGCTGTCGTTGACTTCCTTGAAGCGGTCCAGATCGAGGAGCATGAGGAGCGAGCTGCTCCCGGCTTCGGAAGCTTCAACAAGGCGATTGTCCAGCTCGTGATGAAGGCTGACCCGGTTGGCGAGGCCGGTCAAAGGATCCGTGTACGCCATCGCCTCCAGTCTTCGTTCGGCATCCTTGCGCTCGGAGATATCCTGGAGCGTCCCGACATATCCTATGATCGTGTTGTTGTGATCGAGCATAACCTTGGTGGAGAGTGCGAACGTGCCGTAGGTGTCATCGCCACGCAGGATCTCAAGATCGAGATTGGTGATGCCACCTGTTGTGCTGATGTCGCCCATGGCCGCCAGGAGCTTCAGCCGGTCGGCGGGCGTGCAACGATCAACCATGGCTTCGGCCTTGGGCTTGAAGCTGGATGAATCGTAGCGCAGGATCTCAAACATCTGCTCCGACCAGTTCGGTCCTTCGTCACCAAACTTCCAGTCCCAGTTGCCGACACGGCCGATCTTTTGCGCAGATGACAGAATTCGCGTCTGCGCTTCCAGCTGAAGCTCAGCCTGGCGCAATTCCGTTTCGTCCTGGCAGATCCCGAACAGGCCTGTGAGCTCGCCCGCGTCATTGCGCTCCGGCTCCATCTGGAAGCGCAGATAGCCCACATCCCCAGACTCACGCACGACACGGCAACGATAGTTGACCGGCTCTGATGAGGTTAATGCTGCATTGAGCGCGCGCGCCATGCCCTTGCGATCGTCGGGGTGGATCAAATCAATGATCACCTGGATCGCCGGAACCGCTGACCCGGCGGGCAATCCCGCAAAACGCATCAGTTCTGATGAAGCAAAGGTCTCGTTGGTCGCGGCAATCCAGCGCCAATGGCCAAGCCGAGCGGCCCTTTGTGATCGCTCCAAGGCCGCCTGGTTGTCTGCCAGCTCGCCCTGCGCGGCCAACTCAGCGGTAATGTCGACGGTCGTGCCACGATACCCGATGAAGTTTCGATCAGCATCGAACACAGGCAGGCCGCTGACACACATCCCGCGCACTTCGCCGCTCTCCGTGCGGATGCGGTAGATGAGATTGCGGAATTCCTTGCCCGCGCACATGTCGCGATGGTTCTGCTCCATCGCTTCGCGGTAGGCGTCGAGGACCGGCAGGTCGATCCTGCGCTTTCCAAGGTGGACCGACCCAAGGCCAGGATCGACAACCGTTCTGCTGTCGAGCACCGTGAAACGATGCTCTGCATCGGTCTCCCAGAACCAGTCGGCGGATGAACGAGCAAAATCGCCAAAACGCGCTTCGCTTTGCGTCAACTCCTTGCGGCTGCGTTCAAGCGCCGCAAGCGCTTCGACCTCGTCGGTCACATCGGTCAAAAGCATGAGCGGGCGCGGTGAGGTGGTCCAGATGCGGGCGCGCCAGACCCGGTTCTTGCCTCTGATGGAGCGCTGCAGCGTGAGTTCGGCCGCAAGCTCTCCTTCGGCCAGCGTGCTCACGCGCGCGATCAGATCCCGATCATCCGGAATGAGTTGCGAGAGCAGCGGTGGCAGAGAGTTGTCTGTCAGCGTCTCAATGTCGGTTGCCGCCATCAGGGCATAGTCGATGAGCGATCCATCCGGCCCATCCAGCGGTTCCAGGGTAATCGTGCCGAACGTGCCAACACGCGCCATGGTGCCAAACACCTCGTGGCGCATCATCGCGGGCTTGGTCAGCGAGACGATGTAGGATCCGTGCGACGCGTCACCAAACGGGAGCACAACACGCCGCCACAAGTGGATCCCGGAAGCGCAATGCGTCTTTTGCACGAAGCTGATGGGTTGGCGCAGTGCCAGGCAACGCTCATATTGCTGCGTTACGAGCGCCGTGATTGGCTTTGCGAAATCGAGTGTCGACTTGCCGATCGGATCGGAGCTTGAGGCTGCCGCAACCGCCTTTCCGTACGCGATGTAGCGATAATCGTCCTCGGTCACCCGGCGCATCACAACGAGATCTGATGCAAACGGCTCGAAGTCCGAGAGATTGAATTCAAGCGGCCCTGCACGCTCGCCGCCGCATCGATGCCAGATGTCGACAAAGCGCGCGACATCCGCATCCGCATCGGTTTGCGGATTGAAAGATGCGCTCTCGACAACTTCCAACAGTGACATGAAACGTCCGGCCGAATGAATTCGACGGGGACAATGTCAACGCCGCACTCACGGAACCGTTAAGATGCAATCATTCGGTTAAAGACGTAGTGAACCAATCATTGACGCGGGGGGTAACCGCAGGGCCTGGGGCGATCTCTCGGCAAGCCATTCGGACACCAACACCGCGAAAATGACTATCAGGTCGAAGGTGCAATCTTGTCCTGCGTCTTGGTATCGAAGTCGGTGGCATCATGACGTTCATGAAGCTGTGAGGCCGGCTCGCCAGAGGTGCGGTTGACCATGCGTCCTCGCTTGACGGCAGGCCGGCTGTCGATCTTTTCAGCCCATGCCAGAACGTGTGTGTAGGACGTCACATCAAGAAACTCGGCTGCATTGTACATGCGGCCAAGAACCGTCTGACCATACCACGACCAGATCGCGATATCGGCGATCGAATAGTCTTCGCCCGCCATATAGGCGTGAACAGCCAGATGCCGGTCGAGCACATCAAGCTGGCGCTTGGTTTCCATCGTGAACCGGTCAATCGCATATTGGAACTTTTCGGGTGCATAGGCATAGAAATGCCCAAACCCGCCGCCAACGTATGGCGCGCTGCCCATCTGCCAGAACAGCCATGACAGGCATTCTGTTCGTGCGGCATGGTTTTTTGGCAGGAGAGCGCCGAACTTCTCGGCGAGATAGAGCAAAATCGCGCCAGATTCGAAAACCCGTTGCGGCGGTTCTGTTGAGCGGTCCAAAAGCGCGGGGATCTTCGAGTTCGGATTGACCGCCACAAAGCCGCTCGAGAATTGCATGCCCTGATTGATCCGGATCAGCCAGGCATCATACTCGGCCCCACGGTGGCCAAGCGCCAACAGCTCCTCGAGCATTACGGTCAC
>JAIYEB010000267.1 GCA_027487195.1 Hyphomicrobiales bacterium
CCATAGTCGAGCAACATCGAGCGGGTGATACCGACCTCGAAAAGCTCGATATGCATTTCGTAAAGCGGGAGCGCCTCACCGCCGGTCTGCTTCTCGAAATAGCTGAGCGCAACGGGAACGCGCGGCACGGATCGCAGTCGCTCGATGTTTGCAGGATCACGATCTGGCAATGGTGCCGTCGTCAGCCGGCCAATCACGGCCGTTGTCGCATAGATCTTCTCGCCGCCTTCGGAGCCATCGTAGATATCAGCCTGCAGGATTGGCACACCGGCGCGCGCTGTTTCGATCACGCGGGCCATATGGGCCACGGGGAACAGAGCCTCATTGTCAGGCAGATCAGCCTGACGCTGCGTTGGCTTTCGCAGCACAACGGAGACGCCAGTCGAGGTGCGCCGCGCTGTGCCATCGGCCTGATCGCGGTCCCGCCCATTGACGCCGGAGCGTGTGATGAAGCGCAACTCGCTGCTATCGCCTGATTCAACGGAGTTTGAGCGGATATCGGTTGTCTGCCCCTGCCCTTCGCTTGGCCTGAGTTCGGTGATCAACCTGAGGTTCGTGGTCCAACCCTCGCACTGCGAGCCCATGAACTCATAGACCAGCCGGCCGCGGGCACTTTCAAGCCGGTTGCGCCCGCTGCGTGACGGCTCAAGCGACATCTCGTAGACGGCGCGGTGGGGCAGAAAACCTGCGGCAACTGAACTGGCTGAAGCAAGCTGGGGGGCCGACAGGACGCTCGCGACAAGCACGGCAGACGCGAGGACAGAACGCATTCAGCTTCTCCATTGATGGCTTAACATAGTTTGCCTGGCCCGGCGGCACAACAATCAGACAGGCGCTCATGACGGAATAGACTTGTCAGGACAAATCTCTCCGTCCTAGGTTCCACACAGATACCGGAGCAGACTTGGCCATTCTCTCAGTGACAGGGGTTACAAAGGCATTCGGCGGCGTCGTCGCGCTGGATGGTGCTGACCTATCCGTCGAACCTGGAACGCTCACAGGCCTGATCGGCCCGAATGGAGCAGGAAAGTCGACGCTCTTTAATGTGATTTCCGGCTTCATTCCGCCCGATAGCGGATCCATCAGGTTCAATGGTGTTGAAATCGCCGGTGCGCGCGCCGATCAGGTGACCGCGGCGGGTCTGGTGCGGACGTTCCAGATTCCGCGCCCGTTTGCGCGCATGAGCGTCATGGAAAATCTGCTGGCCTACGCGCAACGCCACCCCGGCGACCAACTCGCGGTTTCATTGTTCAATCCGCGGCGCGCAGCCAGGGCCGAGGCAGAGGTGATTGACCGCGCTCATGCGATTGCAGAGCGTCTGGGCCTGAGTGCCGTTTTGGACAATCGGGCGAACGAGATCTCGGGCGGCCAGAAAAAGCTTGTCGAGATTGGCAGGGCCTTGATGGCCCAACCGCGCATGATCCTGCTTGATGAACCGATGGCCGGCGTCAATCCGACCCTGGCCGAGACAATCGCGGGCCATCTCCTGGGGATGGTCAAGGACGGGATTACACTGCTTTTGATCGAGCACAACATGGGCATGATCGGGCGGCTGTGCGATCCGGTGATTGTCATGGCCCAGGGCAAACATCTGACCTCCGGACGTTTTTCGGATGTGGCTGCAGACCCGGGCGTGCAGGAAGTCTACATGGGCAAGAGGGCGCGTCAGGCATGATCAAGACCTCTGCCACGCCGCTGCTTCTCGCGCACAATGTCGTTGCGGGTTACTCCGATGCCGACATGATCCTGAAGGGGTGCAGTGCGGAACTGCGCGAGGGCGAGATCGTTGCGATCATAGGGCCGAACGGGGCGGGCAAATCGACACTCCTCAAGGCCATTGCTGGCGTCGTGCGTGTTCGGACCGGCACGGTCTCCTTGTCGGGTGAGACGATCACGCACCTTGCCCCGCGCCATATCACGGGCAAGGGCGTTGCGTTCGTTCCGCAGGAAGCGAACGTCTTCCCAACCATGACGGTTCGCGAAAACCTGGAAATGGGCGGCTATCTTGAGCCGAAAGCCACAGGACGGCGCATCGACGAGGTGTTCTCCCGGTTTCAGATCCTTGCGGACAAGCGCGCCAAGCAGGCACGCACCCTGTCGGGCGGGCAGCGTCAGATCCTCGCCATGGCCATGGCCTTGATGGTGGCACCGCGCGTCTTGATGCTGGATGAGCCGTCTGCAGGCCTGTCTCCGGTTGCAGCGGAAACGCTGTTTGAGACCATCGCAGCCATTCGCCGTGATGGCGTGTCCGTTTTGATCGTTGAGCAGAATGCGCTCGATGCTCTGGCGCTTGCTGATCGCGCCTACGTTCTTGTCGATGGTCAGGCTGCCCGCGAAGGCGTTGCGGCTGACCTTGCAAGAGATCCCGACGTTCGAAGACTGTTTTTGGGGGCCGAAACCGCAACGGCCGCATAGAGGGGAGAGACGACATGACCACTGAAACGAATGGCCTGAACCGTCGCACGGTGCTTCAGGCATCTGCCGCCGGACTTGCTGCAGCACTTGCTCCAGGCCTTGCGAAGGCTCAGAGCACCGGACCGATCCGGATCGGAACTCTGACACCACTGACGGGTGCGGGCGGCTCGTATGGCCCGATCATGCGCGACATCGTCGCTGCTGTCGTTCGCGACGTGAATGCGGCTGGCGGCGTGCTTGGCCGTCAGATCCAGCTCATTTCCGAAGACGACCAGACCAACCCGGAAGCGGCCGTGCGCGCAGCGCGCAAGCTCATTGATGTCGATAACGTCATCGCAATCATGGGCACTTGGGCGTCATCCGTCACGACAGCTGTCGCGCCCTTGTGCTGGCAGAACCGGATCCCGCTGTTCACCGTTTCCGGCGCCGACACCATTACGCGCCTGCCACACCAGGGCTACATCTTCCGCACCCAGCCCGACAGCCAGGAGCAGTTCAAGTCCGTCATCCGCTACATGCACGCCAGCGGTGGCACGCGCATCGGCTACATGGGCCCGCAGGCCCCGTTCGTGCCGGGCTGGCTCAGGCAGATGGAGGAGTATGCCCGCGCCAACAACCTGCAGCATTCAAGCCTGATCTACGAAGCCGACAAGACCTCGTTGCGCTCTGAAGTCGAGACCATGATGCGCAACACGCCAAACTTCATGTTCCTTGGCGGCTACGCCACAGATACCGCGGTTTTGCTGCGCGACCTGTTCCGCGCCGGCTACACCGGCCGCCTGATTGCGCCCGCCTACGCTGCAAACCAGACGCTGGTGAACAACCAGCCGCCTGAAGTGACCAACGGGCTGATGGTCTATGAGCCTTGGGGCGCAGTGGAATCCGAAGGGTTCAAGCGCATCCAGCGCATGCTGGACCGGCAGGACATCGATCCCTACACCGCCCAGTGCTACGACCACATCAATCTGGCGCTTCTCGCGATTGCAAGGTCGGGAACGGCAAGCGGAGAGTCGATCAAGGACACCGTTCGCACCATCAGCCAAGGCGGGGGCACTGCCGTCAATTGGGTTCTGGATGGCCTCCCCTTGATCAGGGCCAACACCAAGATCGACTTTATGGGCGCATCAGGCCCGTGCGATTTTGATGCGATCGGCGACATCTCCGGCGTCCAGTATCGCTTCGCACGCTACAACAACCGCGTGCTCGAGACCGTTCGGATCGGTTCGTAACTCTAGGCGTCCAGTGGCGGCTCGCGCTCGAAATCGCGTGCCGCCACCAACGCTTGAAGGCCCTCGCGATAGGTTGGATACCGCAGCCGATAGCCAAGCGACTGCAATGTCCTGACGTTTGAGACGCGCCGGTTTTCGGCGTAAAAACTGCGCCCCATGGGCGAGAGATTGGCCTCTTCGAACAAAACTTCCGGGGGGGCGGGCTTTTGAAGGAGCTCGGCTGCGTACGCAACCATGTCCTGCGGGCCGGAGGGGTTTCCATCAACGACGTTGAAGATCGGTCCGGCATCCGGGTGCGCCATGCCGGCGCGGACCATGCCGCCAATATCCTCGACATGGATGCGGTTGAAGACCTGGCCGGGCTTGATGATGCGTCGCGCGGTTCCGGCCAGCACATCGAGCAGCGCATTGCGGCCTGGCCCGTAGATGCCACCAAGACGAAAGATCTGGACGCTGGCGCCTGTCTTGCGGCCCAGTTCGAGCCACGCCGTTTCAGACGCGATCCTCTGGCGCGCACGCTCTGAATTGGCCGTTGGTGGCGTTGTTTCATCGACCCATCCACCGGCGGCATTGCCGTAGACGCCAACGGTCGAGAGATACCCGATCCAGCGCAGCGTCCGCGAGGCTTCAAGCCCGGGGCGATGCTGGCGCAGCAGCGGATCCCCGTTCGCATCGGGTGCCGCAGTGATGAGGAGATGCGTGATCCGGCCAAGGAGCGCGTCAACCTCGGCTGAAGGGCTCGTTCCGTCGAAGGGGACAACATCCAGCCCCC
Source organism: Hyphomicrobiales bacterium (assembly GCA_027487195.1). Classification (GTDB taxonomy): domain Bacteria; phylum Pseudomonadota; class Alphaproteobacteria; order Rhizobiales; family UBA4765; genus JAIYEB01. Next base: position 4,417 of record JAIYEB010000267.1, read on the forward strand.
GGGAGCGATGCAGCGCGATCTTTTCAGGGGCGCGCGCGGTGACACTGACGCGAAACGAGCGATCAAG
>JAIYEB010000333.1 GCA_027487195.1 Hyphomicrobiales bacterium
CTGGGACGATCAACGCCAATCCGACAATGTCGAGGATCGACGCGGCAGTTCGCTGCCACGGACTGCGGGCGGTTTGTCGATCGGTGGCCTCATCGTGGTGGGCCTGGTCTCATGGTTCCTTGGTGTTGATCCGCGCGTGATCCTGCAAGGCGCAGAGCAGCTCGGCCTGCAGGGCACTCAACCCCAGCAGCAGGAAAGCCGCAGCGGACCGATCACGGATCCAAACGACCGGGTTGGCCGGTTCGTGTCGAGCATCCTTGCGACAACCGAAGACACCTGGGACCAGATCTTTAAGGAAGCTGGACGCACGTACACCCCACCGCGCCTCGTTCTGTTTACGGGCCGCACGCTCTCGGCGTGCGGGAATGCAGAGGCTGCCATGGGGCCGTTCTACTGCCCGATGGACCGGAAAGTGTATCTCGACACGGCCTTCTTTGCGGAACTCTCCAGCCGCTTTCATTCGCCGGGTGAGTTTGCTGCGGCTTATGTCGTTGGCCATGAGGTCGGGCATCACGTGCAGAACCTGATGGGTATCCTGCCGCGCGTGCAGGAAGCACAGCGCTCCGTAGGCCAGGTTCAGCAGAATGCGCTGCAGGTCCGCGTCGAACTGCAGGCGGATTGCTTCGCCGGCGTCTGGGCAGCGAAAACGAACAGCCGGATCGCATTCCTTGAGGATGGCGACATCGATCAGGCCTTGCGCGCGGCTTCGGCCATTGGCGATGACACGCTCCAGCGCCGCTCCCAGGGCACCGTCGTGCCCGAAAGCTTTACCCACGGGTCGTCGCAGCAACGGATGCGCTGGTTCATGATGGGCATTCGCAGCAATGGCCGGCTAGAGGCGTGCAACACGTTCGAGGCGCGGACCCTGTAGGTCGCCTTTCAACGCAACAAAAAGGCCCGGATCGCTCCGGGCCTTTTCGTTTCTCAAAACGGTGTCAGAGATCTTACGGCTGGTCGCCGACGCCAGGCGCGTCGCCGCCCTCACGCTTCTCGATGTCTTCGCCCGTCGCCTGATCGACGATACGCATGGACAGGCGGAACTTGCCGCGATCATCGATCCCGAGCAGCTTGACCTTGACCTTGTCGCCTTCCTTGACCACGTCGGTGGTCTTGGCGACCTTGCGCTGGGCAAGCTGCGAGATGTGCACAAGCCCGTCCTTGGAACCGAAGAAGTTCACGAACGCGCCAAACTCCATGCACTTCACAACAGTGCCCTCGTAGATCATGCCGACTTCCGGCTCGGACGCGATGCCCTTGATCCAGTTGATGGCGGCCTTGATCGACGCGCCGTCAGCCGACGCGATCTTCACGGTGCCGTCATCCTCGATATTGATCTTGGCGCCGGTCTTCTCGACGATCTCGCGGATCACCTTGCCGCCCGAGCCAATCACTTCGCGGATCTTGTCGACCGGGATCTGCATGACCTCGATGCGCGGTGCGTGGGCACCGAGTTCCGAGCGAGCACCCGTCAACGCCTTGGCCATTTCGCCAAGAATGTGCGCGCGGCCATCCTTTGCCTGGGCGAGGGCGACCTTCATGATCTCCTCGGTGATCCCTGCAATCTTGATGTCCATCTGCAGCGAGGTAATGCCGCGATCCGTACCGGCAACCTTGAAATCCATGTCGCCGAGGTGATCCTCATCGCCAAGGATGTCTGACAGCACGGCGTAGCGCTCACCCTCGAGGATGAGACCCATCGCAATGCCTGCGACCGGACGCTTCAGCGGAACGCCGGCATCCATCAGCGACAATGAAGCGCCGCAGACGGTTGCCATCGACGATGAGCCGTTCGATTCCGTGATCTCCGACACCACGCGCAGTGTGTAGGGGAACTCGTGGGCTGCCGGCAGCATCGGGCGCATGGCGCGCCAGGCAAGCTTGCCATGGCCGATTTCGCGGCGGCCGGGCGAACCCATGCGACCGGTCTCGCCGACCGAGTAGGGAGGGAAGTTGTAGTGGAGCAGGAAACGCTCCTTGTAGGTGCCTTCGAGGCTGTCGATGAACTGCTCATCTTCGCCAGTGCCGAGCGTGGTCACGACCAGCGCCTGGGTTTCACCGCGGGTGAACAGGGCCGAGCCATGGGTGCGCGGAAGGATGCCGACTTCAGACACGATCGGGCGAACGGTTACGAGATCGCGACCATCGATACGCTTCTTGGTGTCGAGGATGTTCCAGCGCACGATCTTGGCCTGAAGGTCCTTGAACACTTCCATCACGGCCTGCTTCGGCCATGCGGGGTTCTCGGCGCCTTCCGGCAACAGGGCTGCAACAACCTTGGCCTTGGCGGCGTCAACGGCGTTGTAGCGCTCCTGCTTCACGACATGCTTGTAGGCGGCGCGCAGATCGTCTTCGACGAGGCCAAGGATGACCTTCTCGAGTTCCGAATGGTCGGCAACCTTGACGTCGCGCGGGTCTTTCGCGGCCTTGTCCGCCAGGCGGATGATGGCGTTGATGACCGGCTGGAAGTGCTTCTGGCCGAACATCACGGCCGCCAGCATGGTCTCTTCCGAAAGCTCCTTGGCTTCCGATTCAACCATCATCACGGCGTCATGGGTGCCGGCGACGACGAGGTCGAGAGCCGATTCCTTCATCTGCTCAACGGTCGGGTTCAGCACCAGCTCGTTGTTCAGAACGCCGATGCGCGCTGCGCCGATCGGGCCCTGGAAGGGCGCGCCGGAGAGCGTCAATGCAGCGGAAGCGGCGACCATCGCCAGGATATCCGGATCATTCTCCAGATCGTGCGACAGAACGGTCACGACTACCTGGGTTTCGTTGCGATAGCCCTCAACGAAGAGCGGGCGGATCGGACGGTCGATCAGGCGGGAGACCAGCGTCTCCTTCTCCGAGGGGCGACCCTCGCGCTTGAAGTAGCCGCCCGGGATGCGGCCGGCTGCAAAGGTCTTTTCCTGGTAGTTGACGGTGAGGGGGAAGAAGTCGATCCCCGGCTTTGCGTCCTTAGCGGACACGACAGTGGCGAGAACGGTGGTCTCGCCGTAGGTTGCCATCACGGCGCCGTCGGCCTGACGCGCGACTTTGCCGGTTTCGAGCACGAGCGGACGCCCGGCCCAGGTGATTTCTTCACGGTGTATGGTGAACATGGATGCCCTTCGGCCCGCCTCGTGCGGGCACATTCAGATGCGGACAGACAGTGGCCGGACCCATGGGCAAGACAGCGCGGCGCTCTGGTTCCCTGATTGAGGACTCATGAGAGCGCCGGGCAATCCTGCCATGGGCATGGGCCTTCGGCGGGGCAATACGCGCCCCGGAGCGGACGCGGCCATCACGGCCGCACCCGCCACGACGTCAAGTTCTAGCGGCGGATGCCGAGACGTTCGATAAGCGTCTTGTAGCGCTGCTCATCCACCTTCTTGAGATAGTCGAGAAGCGAGCGACGCTGGGAAACGAGCTTCAACAAGCCACGACGCGAATGATTATCCTTCACGTGGGTCTTGAAGTGCCCGGTAAGGTTCGTGATGCGCTCCGTCAGGAGGGCGACCTGAACCTCGGGAGAGCCGGTGTCATTCGGCTTCGTGGCGTAGGCTTTGACAACTTCAGCAGTACGTTCAGTCGTGATCGACATCGTATGTGATCCTTGATCTGGGGTTTGTCTTGCGGCCAGGCCGGGATGTCGTCCAGCATGGTCGATGAACGGTTCTGCCCCAGGGGCAGACGCCGGTCGTGTGGCGATAAGGCCTCTCGACGCGTGGGCTCATACACCCGATTGCCAGAAAAGGGAAATGCCAAGTCTGGATATGCCAGCTCCGGGGAGCATCAGTCCTTGGACCAGACGTGTCCGCCCTTTTCCGGGCTTGCATCCGATTGCGTTGCCGGGAACGTTCGGCAGGATGCCAGTCGAACTCGCCAGAGCCAAGATAAACCTTGCATTACATGTGCTTGGCCGCAGACCGGACGGGTATCACGTGCTCGACAGTCTGGTTGCGTTCGCGACGATCGCGGACACGGTCACATTCACGCCTGGAGGCCACGTCTCCCTTACGGTTGACGGGCCCACGGCCTCTGCCGCAGGGGCTGGCCCAGACAATCTCATTCTCAAGGCTGAGAAAGCGCTGGCTCAGCGTGTGCCGGGGCTTTCGACCGGGCACTTTCATCTGGCAAAGCGCCTGCCTGTCGCAGCAGGTATTGGCGGAGGATCTGCGGATGCAGCGGCAGCGCTCCGGCTTCTGGCAACAGCCTCCGGGCTATCCATGGACGATCCGAGGCTTGTGGCAGCAGCGCTGGAGACGGGCGCTGACGTGCCGGCCTGTTTGCTGTCGAGCGCGCTCCTGATGCGTGGTGCGGGGGAAGCGATCACGCCTGTCCAGGGCTTCAGCCCGCTCCAGGCGGTTCTCGTGAACCCCGGCGTCGCGCTGTCCACTGCGCCGGTTTTTGCAGCCCTCGGGCTCGAAAAGGGCACCGAGACCGGGCTTTCGCCCATGCCGGCTTCGCTGGATCTCAACGCTTGCCGCAACGACCTTGCGGCGCCTGCCCGCGCGCTCCTGCCGGTGATTGCAGATGTTGAAGCCGCCCTTGCCAAGGCGGGTGCACCGCTCGTGCGCATGTCAGGGTCGGGCGCGACCGTTTTTGGACTGTTTGCGACGGCACGAGAAGCCAGCACTGCTGCCGACAAGCTCAGAACTGAGCACCCCCAGTGGTGGGTAGCGGCGACAGAGTTGAGCTAGGCTTTACTCCGCCGCGATGGCCATATGCTCATGGGCTGCGATGAACTTCTCGGCCTCAAGCGCTGCCATGCACCCCATGCCGGCAGCCGTGACGGCCTGACGATAGACATCATCCGTGACGTCGCCTGCTGCGAACACGCCCGGTATGGATGTGCGCGTCGAGCCAGGCTCGACCCAGAGATAGCCGGACGGCTTCAGCTTGACCGCATCCTTGAAGAGTTCGGTGGCGGGCGCATGGCCGATGGCGACGAACACCCCATGGAC
>JAIYEB010000017.1 GCA_027487195.1 Hyphomicrobiales bacterium
ACCCATCCGCCACGCGTTCTTGTTCTGGAATCAGCCTTCACGTCCATTGGTGCGCTTGCCTGGCGTCGCGGGCTTCCGGGGTTCCTGCTCGGAAGCGACTATGACACACTGGCAAGACTGCCCGCTCTGGCGACGCCGCTTTTCCTCGCACACGGAACCTCCGACAGGGTTGTCCCGTTCGACATGGGGGAGGCGCTGCGCGATGCGCGGGCCGGAAGCACGTTCATTGCGATTGAAGGGGTGGACCATATTCTCTCGACGCAGGACCGGCGCCTGTCCGAGCCGCTCGCGGGATTTCTCGCCCATCATGGCCTTTTGCAGAGATAGCGCGGTTCTGCTTGCTTCAGGGCAGTTGCGCCGTGATCATGCGGGCGCACAGGGAGGCTAGGCGATGTTTGCACTTACATTCTGGATGGCGATTGGAATTCTCGCCGCCACCATGGCTGGCGTCGTCATCGGCATGGGCTGGTATGGCGCTCTGGCAAAGCCATGGATGCGCGCTGCCGGGCTGACGCCAGAGGCGCTGAAAAAGCCCGATGGCTCAAGTGCTGCAAGCCCATTGCTCTATGCGGGCTCAACGCTTTCCCAGCTCGTGATGGCCGCCATACTCTCCGGCATCATCCATCATTCTGGCGGCTACAGCGTGCGCACGGGCTTGATCAGCGCGGCACTTTGCTGGGTCGGGTTCGTTGCCACAACCACTGCTGTGAACAACGCTTTCCAGCAAAAGACGTTCCTGCTGACCCTTATCGACGCCGGATATTGGTTGTGCGTCATGCTCGCCATGGGGGCGATCATCGGCTTTGTAGGCAGGTAGTGAAACCGACAGGGGTGTGTGACGCCAGCAAGGCTGCGTCACACGGGCCGGACCTGTCTCAATGCCCTGGGGTCTTCTCAACTAACCCAGGACTGCACTCTGCCTAGGCAGCGCTCTTGGCCTTCTCGGCGCGCTTGCGATCATTTGGATCCAGAATGCGCTTGCGCAGCCGGATCGACTTTGGCGTGACCTCGACGAGTTCGTCGTCCTCAATCCAGGCCAGCGCCCGCTCCAGCGTCATACGCACCGGCGGGGTCAGGCGCACGGCCTCGTCCTTGCCGGACGCGCGCACGTTGGTCAGCTTCTTGCCCTTGAGCACGTTGACCTCGAGATCATTGTCCCGGGTATGAATGCCAATGATCATGCCGTGATAGACCTTGGTGCCGGGATCGATCAGCATCGGTCCACGGTCTTCCAGGTTCCACAGCGCGTAGGCAACGGCCTCGCCTGGCTCGTTGGCGATAAGCACCCCGTTGGTGCGCCCGCCAATTTCGCCCTTCCACGGCTCATAGGCCTTGAACAGACGGTTCATGACGGCAGTGCCGCGCGTATCGGTCAGCAATTCTGACTGGTAGCCGATCAAGCCGCGGGTCGGCGCATGGAACACGAGGCGAAGGCGATCGCCACCCGAGGGGCGCATCTCGATCATTTCGCCGCGCCGTTCCGTCATCTTGTTGACGACCACGCCCGAGTGATCGTTATCGACGTCGATGACGACCTCTTCGATCGGCTCGAGCATCGTGCCGGCATCATCCTTCTGGAACACGACGCGCGGGCGCGAAATCCCGATCTCGAAACCTTCGCGACGCATGGTTTCAATCAGCACGGCCAGCTGAAGTTCGCCGCGACCCGAGACAAAGTAGGCGTCCTTGTCGGAGCTTTCCTCGATCCTGAGCGCCACGTTGCCTTCGGCTTCCTTCAGCAGGCGATCGCGAATGACGCGGCTCGTGACCTTGTCGCCCTCGGTCCCTGCCAGGGGACTGTCATTGACGATGAAGGACATGGTGACGGTCGGCGGATCGATTGGCTGGGCCAGGATCGGGACCGTCACTTCGGGCGCGCAGAACGTGTCGGCGACGGTTCCCTTGCTGAGGCCGGCAATGGCGACGATGTCGCCGGCAACAGCCTCATCAATGCTGGTGCGCTCGATGCCGCGGAACGCGAGAATCTTCGTGATGCGCCCATTCTCGAGCACGTTGCCGTCGCGATCCAGCACCTTCACCGACTGATTCGGCCGTGCGATGCCCGACGTGATGCGCCCGGTGATGATACGGCCAAGAAACGGGTTGGCTTCAAGGATCGTTCCGATCATGCGGAACGGACCTGGCTCAACCTTCGCGATGGGCACATGCGACAGAACAAGATCAAACAGTGGCGCCATGCCCTGATCCTGCGGGCCGTCAGGACTGGTCGACATCCAGCCATTGCGCCCTGACCCATAGAGGATCGGAAAGTCGAGCTGTTCATCGGTGGCGTCAAGCGCTGCGAACAGGTCGAAAACTTCGTTGACGACTTCCGTGATGCGCGCATCCGGTCGGTCGACCTTGTTGATGGCCACAATCGGCCTGAGCCCAACCTTCAGCGCCTTGCCCACGACGAACTTGGTCTGAGGCATCGGGCCTTCGGCGGCATCGACCAACACGATCGCGCCATCGACCATGTTCAGGATTCGCTCGACCTCTCCGCCGAAATCGGCGTGGCCGGGCGTGTCGACGATGTTGATGCGGCAGTCCTTCCATTCGACCGAGGTTGCCTTGGCCAGAATGGTGATGCCGCGCTCTTTTTCCAGATCATTTGAATCCATGACGCGTTCGGCAACGCGCTGGTTGTCGCGCACCGAGCCCGACTGTTTCAGAAGTTCGTCGACAAGCGTTGTCTTGCCATGGTCGACGTGCGCGATGATCGCGATGTTATGGATCGTCATGTTCTGTTCCGGGCCGCGAAAATTGGTCTCCGTCGCAGAACGCTCGAGGC
>JAIYEB010000212.1 GCA_027487195.1 Hyphomicrobiales bacterium
ATCACGCGCCGGATCGAGCGTGAGGACGGTTCAACCTACCGGGTCAACGGCCGCGAGGTGCGCGCGCGCGATGTGCAGCTTCTGTTCGCCGATGCGGCAACCGGCGCAAGGTCGCCTGCGCTCGTCCGTCAGGGGCAGATTGCCGAAGTCATTGCCGCAAAACCGCAGCAGCGGCGCAGGCTTCTCGAGGACGCTGCGGGCATTGCAGGCCTCAATGCGCGCCGGCTTGAAAGCGAGACGCGGCTGAAGGCTGCGGATGCCAATCTTGAACGCCTTGATGATGTTCTCAAGGAAATCGAGCAACAGCTCGATGGCCTGACCCGCCAGGCAAAACAGGCGCAGCGCTATCGCGGCCTGTCCGATGATATCCGACGCCTCGAAGCCAGGCTGATGCACCGTCGCTTCGTTGAAGCGCGTGCACTCGTCCTTGAGGCCGAGCGCATGCTCGATGATGATACAAAGCATGTGGCCGAGCGCGCCGAAGAGCAGGCGCGCGCCAATACAAACGCTGCAGTTGCCGCCCATCAGGTCCCAGGCCTTCGCGATGCGGAGGTTGCTGCCGCCGCCGCACTTCAGCGCCTGGCGTCCGCACGCGATGCGCTTGATGTGGAAGAAAAGCGTGCGGTTGCGCGGATGGGCGAACTTGATGCGCGCATTCTTGAACTCGCGGCAGATGTGGCACGCGAGCGCTTGCTGCTGAGCGATGGCGATGGCGTTATCGCGCGCCTTGCTGCGGAAAACAGCACGCTGAGCAAAGAGCAGGCCGACGCTGTTTTGACGGAACAGGTGGCGCGGACCAAAGCGGAAGCGGCCACGCAGACTTTGGCGGCGTCAGAGGCGGCGCTCGCAACGATCGTCGACATGGTTGCTGAAGCGAGCGCACGGCGAAATCAGCTTGAGCGCACGATTCGGGATGCGTCCGAGCGCTTGATGCGGCTTTCCGGCCAGATCGATGCGGTTGATTCCGACATGGCCAAGGTCATGCGCGAAATCAGCACGGAGGCTGACGTCTCGGGTCTGGGCGAGGCTGTTCAGTCTGCAAAGGCCGCTTTTGCTGCCGCAGAAGTCTCCGGCATGGAAGCCGAGCGCGCCCTTCAACAAGCCCGCGCAGCCGAGCAGGCGGCTCGCGCTCCGCTGGCTGACCTTGAGAGCCGGGCCCAACGCCTTGAGACAGAAGCGAAAACGCTCGCTGGCGTGATTGCCAAAGGGACTTCAGGCGCAAAGTATCCGCCTGTGCTCGAACATGTCCGCGCTGCCAAGGGCTTTGAGCGGGCTGTGGGCGCAGCGCTTGGCGAAGATCTTGATGCGTCGCTTGATCCGCGTGCACCGATGCGATGGGCGGGCGTGGCGGCGCTGGAAAACGACCCTGCGCTTCCGCCTGGCGTTGAAGCGCTTGCCATGCATGTGACGGCACCGCCTGCGCTTTCGCGCGGGCTTGCACAGGTAGGCCTGGTGACTCGTGAACGCGGGCCAGAGCTTGCCCGCGTGTTGGCCCCCGGCCAGATCCTGGTTTCGCTCGAGGGCGATCTATGGCGCTGGGATGGGCTTTTTGCGGCTGCAGATGCCCCCAGCGCTGCGGCACGCAAGCTCGCGGAAAAAAATCGCCTGTCCGATGTCGAGCGCGAGGCGGGTGAGGCGCGCCAAATGGCTGATGCTGCGCGTCGCCAGTTCGCTGCCTTGCAGATCGCAACGGTTCAGGCTGCGAAGACGGAAGAGACCACCCGTGCGGTCTGGAAGACGGCGCAACGAAGCCTTGCCGAAGCGCAGGAGCGCTTGGCCGCGGCTGAACGGCGTGTCAGCGCGGCAAACGCGCGCCTATCGGCTTTTGAAGAAGCCAAGGTGCGCCTTGGAGCGAGCCTGACGGAAGCAGGCGAGGTCAAGGCCGATGCGATCCGCGCGCTCGAATCTGTGCCGGACATCTCGGCCCTTGAGACCGATCTTGCGGAGGCGCGCGCAGGCGTGACGCTTGATCGCGCCGGTCTTGCCGAGGCTCGCGCCAATCTTCAGGCGCTTCAGCGCGAAGCCGACATGCGGGCCCGCAGGCTTGCAGCGATTTCGTCCGAGCGTCAGTCATGGATCGAGCGTCGCGAGCGCGCCGAGGCTCAGATCAGCATGATCGGCGAGCGCAGTGCGGAAGCGCAAGGTGAGCGCGCGAGGCTTGACGGGCTGCCAGGCCTTATCCGGGAAAAGCGGCTGTCGCTGTTGGGCGAGGTTGATGCAGCGCAAGCCAAGCGGCGTGCGGCGGCAGACGCACTTGCAGCAGGCGAGGTGGCGCTCGCAGAAGCCGACCGCGCAGCGAAGGCAACTCTTGTTGCCCTTTCCGAGGCACGCGAGGCACGTGCGCGGACCGAAGTGCGGCTTGATGCCGCGCGCGAGCGCCGCGTCGAAATCGAACGCCGCAGTGTTGAGACGCTCGACCTGTCAGCTCAGGAACTTCCACAGGCCTACGGCTTTGATCCCGCAAAGAGCGATGAGGATCCGGCGGTACTGGAGGCCAGACTTGAAGGGTTGCGTCGCGATCGCGAACGGCTCGGCGGTGTCAACCTCAGGGCAGATGAGGAAGCGGTCGAAATCGCAGCACGACGCGATGCGCTTGTTGCGGAAAGAACAGACCTTGAAGAAGCGATCCGGCGGCTTCGAACCGGCATTCAATCGCTCAATCGCGAGGGGCGGGAGCGTCTGCTTGCCGCATTCGCGGTGGTTGATGGTCATTTTCGCCGGTTGTTCCGGGCGCTTTTTGGCGGCGGCACCGCCGAACTGACGCTGACCGATTCGGAAGACCCGCTCGAAGCAGGGCTCGATATTGTCGCCCACCCGCCAGGCAAGAAGCCCCAGACGCTTTCGCTTCTGTCAGGCGGCGAGCAGGCGCTGACCGCCATGGCGCTGATTTTTGCGGTGTTCTTGACCAATCCATCGCCGATTTGCGTGCTCGATGAGGTGGATGCACCGCTCGATGACCATAATGTCGAGCGATTCTGCGATCTTCTTGATGAAATGGCCGCGAGTACGAACACGCGGTTTGTCATGATTACGCACAATCCCATCTCGATGGCCCGCGTGCATCGTCTTTTCGGCGTCACGATGGTGGAGCGCGGCGTTTCGCAGCTTGTCTCCGTCGATCTTGAGGTTGCGAACCGGTTGGTAGAAGCGGCCTGAGCGCGGGACGTAGTGCCGCGGCTGTGGGCACAGACGGCATTCCAGTTGAAAAATGCTGAAATTACAAACTGTTGCTGCAAAAGGCTCCTTTCTTGACAGACTGGGTCGGTCTCGTTAGGAAACGCGCGCGCCGTCAACTTTAGATGGCGCGGTTGCTACTGCGGAGGTCTTGAGGCCATGACGCCTAAAGATCCACCACAGTCCGGGCCTCCCCCCCGTGATGAGGACGAAGCGCGGCTTGCCCGTCGCCTCGATCAGCTTGACGGTGCCTTGAAAAAGGCGGAGCCCGAAGTAAAGCCTGCGACGCCCGTTTCACGGGACATGGCAGGCTTTGCACAAGCCATGAGGCTTGGATCCGAGTTTGTGGCCGGTGTCCTCGTCGGTCTGGGTCTGGGCCTTGGGCTTGATACGGTAGCCGGCACCTCTCCATGGGGACTGATCGTCCTCACGCTTGCAGGTTTTCTTGCGGGTGTCATGAACATGATGCGCGTTGTAGGCGCGTTGCCGGCCTCCAAGTTCGGCAAGCCTGACGATCATCAAAAACGTTAGTTTTCCGCCCATTAAGCGGGCAATAAAGGACTAAGCCTCGTGGCCGGCACTGGATCAGAGATCGTTATCGACCCGATCAAGCAGTTTGTGATCCAGCCGATCATTTCGTTCGGCAAGATCGGCGGTGTCGACATCGCCTTCACGAACTCTGCACTGTTCATGTTCGTGGCTGTCGCCTCGATCACGGGCTTCCTTGTGCTTGCAACTGGCGGGCGCACGCTGATCCCTGGTCGTAGCCAGTCGATTGCCGAGCTTTGGTATGGGTTCGTTGCCGGTATCGTGCGCGATGCCATGGGCTCCGAGGGGATGAAGTTCTTCCCGCTCGTGTTCAGCCTGTTTTCCTTTGTTCTGATCTGCAATCTGCTCGGAATGTTCCCGTACTTTTTCACGGTGACCTCGCAGATTGTCGTCACGTTCGCGCTTGCGATGCTGGTTATGACCGTCGTTGTGGTTGCGGGCGTCATGAAGCACGGCACACATTTCTTCGGCCTGTTCGTGCCGTCAGGTGTGCCGGTGTTTCTGGTTCCTTTCCTCACGGTGATCGAGGTCATCTCGTTCCTGTCGCGTCCGCTGTCACTTTCGCTTCGTTTGTTCGCCAACATGCTCGGCGGGCACATTGCGCTGAAAGTCTTTGCCTACTTCGTCGTGATCTTGACCTCGTCGTTTGGAGCAATGGGCTTTTTCGCTGCAATCGCTGGCCCGTTTGCCATTGGCGTAGCGCTGACAGCGCTTGAGTTTCTGATTGCCTTCCTGCAGGCACTCGTCTTCGCCCTTCTCGCGTCAATCTATCTGAACGACGCGCTGCACCCGGGGCACTAAGCCCCAAGCCTTCAACCGGATCTCTATCCAAGCCTTCCTACAGGAGTTCACCATGGAAACCCTCGGTCAGTACCTCGGCGCCGGTCTCGCTGCGCTCGGCATGGGCCTTGCCGCCATCGGCGTCGGCAACATCTTCGGCAACTTCGTTGCTGGCGCGTTGCGCAACCCGTCGGCTGCCGACAGCCAGTTCGGCCGCGCCATCGTCGGTGCAGCGCTTGCGGAAGGCCTTGGCATTTTCGCGTTCGTCGTTGCGCTTCTGCTGCTGTTCGCCGTCTGATCTGGCGCTTCGAATCGTTGCGCCACGGAACCTCCGTGGCGTGATTGTTTCGTCCAGCTGAAGAGAGCGTAACAATGGCTACACCGACGCAAACCGGCACAGTCGCACCTGGTGGCAAGGCAAACGATGTCTTCCCACCGTTCGACACAAACCAGTACGGCTCTCAGCTGCTCTGGCTCGCGATCGCGTTCGGCCTGCTTTATTATCTCATGGCCAAGGTCGCGCTGCCGCGCGTAGCCGATATCCTCGAGACACGCCGCGACCGCATCGAGAGCGATCTTGATGAGGCCCGTGGTTTGAAGAGCGAGGCTGAAGCTGCTCGCCTTGGCTATGACAAGGCGCTTGCGGACGCGAAAGCGAACGCATCCAAGCTGGCGCAGTCAGCTCGTGATGAGGCTCAGGCCGAGCTTGATCAGGGCAAGGCGCTGGCTGATGCGGCTGACCAGAAACGGATCGCCGCGTCCGAGGCCTTGATTTTGACCGCCCGTGCCAAGGCGCTGGCGGAACTCGACGGAATTGCGACTGATACGGCCATAGCTGTTGTTGAGCGCCTCGGTGGCAAACCGGACCGCAAGGCGCTTGCTGCTGCCATTTCGGACATGAAGTGAGGCTGTGATGGATACGAGCGCACTTTCGACACTTGTCTCGCTGACCTTCCTCTTCACGTTTCTTGGGATCATCGCTTACTTCGGCGTGTTCAAGAAGATCGGTGCTGCGCTCGATGAGCGCGCGGCAAAGATCGCCCTTGAGCTTGAAGAAGCCAAGCGCCTTCACGACGAGGCCAAGCAACTGCTGGCTGACTACCAGCGTCGTGCGAAGAATGCGGAAGGCGAGGCTGCGGACATCGTTGCGCGGGCACGCGAGGACGCTTCCAGGATGAAGGAAGAGGCCAAGGCCGCGCTCGAAGAGCAGATTGCGCGTCGTGCAAAGGCAGCGGAAGCGAAGATTGCGCTGGCTGAGGCACGTGCGATTGCCGACGTGCGTGCGGCTGCAGCCGATGTTGCGATTGCTGCCGCTGGCAAGGTGCTTGCGGTTCAAGCCAACGCATCGCTTGGCGATGAGTTGATTGCGACGTCGATTGCAGACGTCAAGCGTCGCCTGAATTAAGCCAAGAGGGCGTTTCGCCCTCTATTAGGCCA
>JAIYEB010000239.1 GCA_027487195.1 Hyphomicrobiales bacterium
ACGGCCGACAAAATGACGGCCGTTGCGACAACCAGAGATCCATCGCGCTTGAGCGCGTTCGAACCCACGGGCAGCGGCAGGATCATGGCTGAAAGACCAAGGATCAGCAGGATATTGGCGATGTTGGAGCCGACAATATTGCCAACCGCAATGCCGGGAGAACCGGCGAGTGCAGCCTGAACGCTCGTGACCAACTCAGGTGTCGACGTTCCGAACCCGACCAGAGTCAAGCCAATCAGAAGCGGTGACATGCCGAGCATCTCGGCGAACCGGACAGAGCCGCGAACGAGAAGCTCACCGCCGACAACCAGCAGCAACAGGCCTCCGATCAGGGAGATAAGGATTGAAGCGTCCATGTTACATCCAATAGGCCCGTGGGCAGACAGTATCGCTTCCGACATCGCGAGACGTTTCAAACGTATCGCCAGAGGGGCCCGGATGCGGTGAATAACGACCTTAGTTGGTGTCTATTCTCGCCCTGTCAAGTGGAGGACTCACGCTACAGCACCGGCCTTCATGAGCTTGTAGATAATTGAGTCGGTAAGCGCTTGAAATGACGCATCTATGATGTTCGGGCTGACGCCGACAGTTGTCCAGGTTTGTCCGACCTCATCCTGGCTGTCGATCAGAACGCGCGTGACCGCTTCCGTGCCACCCTGGAAGATGCGGACCTTGTAGTCGACCAGACGCAAGCCGGCTATCAGGCTCTGATACTGGCCAAGGTCGGTCCGAAGCGCCTTGTCGAGCGCGTTGACCGGGCCATTGCCTTCAGCCGCAGAAATCAACACCTCGCCGCCAACACGGACCTTCACGATGGCCTCGGAGAAGGTCACGAGTTCACCAACCGCATTGAAGCGGCGCTCGACATTGACCTTGAACCGCTCGACCTGGAAAAAGTCCGGCACCTCGCCGAGCACGCGGCGCGCGAGCACCACAAACGAGGCATCAGCGCCCTCATAGGCAAAGCCCTGCGCCTCCTTCTCCTTGATCATGTCGAGAAGGCGGCCAATTCGGGGGTCCGCCTTGTCAATCACAACACCAAGGCGCGAAAGCTCGGCAAGAAGGTTTGACCGCCCACCCTGATCCGAGATCAGGACACGCCGGTCATTGCCAACGACATGTGGCGCGACATGCTCATACGTCTGCGGCTCTTTCATAACAGCCGAGGCATGGATGCCAGCCTTTGTGGCGAACGCAGATGCGCCAACGTACGGCGCATGGGCGTTTGGCGTGCGATTGAGAAGTTCGTCGAGTTTGCGTGACACCCGGGTCAGATCGACAAGCCCCTGCTCAGGCACACCAATCTCGTAGCGATCAGCGTAGGAAGACTTGAGCAACAGGGTTGGGATGAGCGTTGTCAGGTTGGCATTGCCGCAGCGCTCGCCAAGACCGTTGAGCGTTCCCTGGACCTGGCGGACACCGGCACGCACAGCCGCAAGCGAATTGGCCACGGCCTGCCCGGTATCGTCGTGGGCATGGATCCCAAGATGCGCCCCGGGAACATGTGAGATCACCTGTGCGATGATCGCGCTGACTTCCTCCGGCAATGTCCCGCCGTTGGTATCGCACAGCACCACCCAACGTGCGCCGGCCCCGTAGGCGGTTCTGGCACATTGAAGCGCGTAATCAGGGTTTGCCTTGTAGCCGTCGAAGAAGTGCTCAAGGTCGACGAGAACCTCGCGCCCTGCGGCCTTTGCCGTCGTTACGCTGTCGGCCAGACCTTCAAGGTTCTCCTCCAGCGTGACGCCAAGCGCGACATGGACATGATAGTCCCAGGCCTTGGCAACAAAACAGATCGCATCGGCTTTGGCATCAAGCAGAGCGGCCACGCCGGGATCGTTGGATGCAGAGCGGCCAACCCGCTTCGTCATGCCAAAGGCCGTAAACCTGGCAGCGATTGGCGGCCTTTCGGAGAAGAACGCCGTATCAAGCGGGTTTGCACCGGGATAGCCGCCTTCGACGTAGTCGATCCCGAGCCCATCAAGAAGCGAGGCAACCATGCGCTTGTCACTCAGCGAAAAGTCGACGCCCGTGGTCTGTGCGCCGTCCCTGAGGGTCGTATCGAACAGATAGAGCCGCTCACGGGTCTGGGTCATGGCAGCCTCCATGTCGATGTTGGCTTGCCTGTCGCAGGGTCCTTGGCGTCCATCACGATGACTCCAAGCGCCGTCAGGCTTTCGCGAAGCTGGTCCGAGCGTGCGAAGTCCTTTGCCGCGCGTGCTTCAAGGCGCTGAGCGATCAGCGCTTCAACCACTGCGACATCAACAGCCACGTTGCGTTCGGCCTGACGTTCGGAGGCAGAGCGCGTGAGAAGGCCAAGGAGGTTTGCCGAGGCCTTCAGCGTTGCGGGATCCGACAGGCCGTGTAGCGCTGTGATGGCGCCTGACGTGTTCAGATCATCCCCGAGAGCTTCGAGAACACCCGCGTCCGGCTGTCCAGCGGCGACATCGCCGATCCGGCCATACCAGGTCTCGATGGTGCGCGTGGCATCCTCGAGCGCCCTGACGGTCCAATCGATGGGTTGGCGATAGTGCGCACGCAGCATGGCAAGCCGCGCCACCTCGCCCGGCCAATCATTCAGGACCTCGCGAATGGTGGTGAAGTTGCCGAGTGACTTCGACATCTTCTGCCCTTCGACCTGAAGAAAGCCGTTGTGCATCCAGACATTGGCCATCCTCGGCAGGCCAAACGCGCAGCAGGTCTGGGCATTTTCATTCTCGTGATGGGGAAAAACGAGATCGATGCCACCGGCATGGATATCGAAGATTTCGACCCGGTCCGCCTGGATGCGCTGAGCGAAGGCATCGACAAGGTGCTTCCAGGCCATGGCGGTGCATTCGATATGCCAGCCCGGACGGCCGTTGACCGCAATCTTGCCGGGGCTTGGCCAACCCGGCTCATGGGCTTCGCGCGATGGCTTCCACAACACGAAGTCCATCGGCCCCTTCTTGTAGGGGGCAACATCGACGCGGGCGCCTGCGATCATGTCATCGAGAGAGCGGCGCGCGAGCGAGCCATATCTGGGGGCTGATTTCAGGCCCTCCATGGCTGCCACATCAAACAGCACATGATCCTCGGCGACATAGGCGACACCGCGCGCAATCAGACGATCGATGATCATGGCCATTTCGGCCATCGTCTCGGTTGCGCGGGGCTCGACAGTTGGACGCAGGCAGCCAAGGTCATCCAGGTCGGCAAGATATTGCCGATGCGTGCCCTCGGTGAGCTCGCGGATCGTGACGCCGGTCTCGAACGCTCTCAGATTGATCTTGTCGTCGACGTCCGTGATGTTGCGCGCATAGGTGACATGCGCCTCGCCATAGGTGTGGCGCAGCAGGCGAAACAGCACGTCGAATACGATTGCTGGCCGGGCGTTACCGATATGGGCGAAGTCGTACACGGTTGGCCCGCACACATACATGCGCACAGCCGATGCATCGACCGGCACAAAGACATCTTTTGAGCGAGAGAGCGTGTCGTAGAGCTGGATCATCTTCATCCCCTCCGCCGGAGCGGCCGTTTTGGGGGTGAAGCAAAAGGGGCGCGACCGGCGAACTGTGTCAGCCGGTAATGCAGATCGCGAAAA
>JAIYEB010000366.1 GCA_027487195.1 Hyphomicrobiales bacterium
AAGCCGATGCCGGCCCAGAGCTTTTTTTCCGCAAGCCTTGCCGATGCGGACCCGGATCTTGCGCGCTCGATCAGCGATGAGCTTGGGCGCCAGCGCCACGAGATCGAGTTGATCGCATCCGAGAATATCGTGTCCCGCGCGGTGCTCGAGGCCCAGGGGTCAGTGATGACCAACAAGTACGCCGAGGGCTATCCCGGTCGGCGCTACTATGGTGGCTGCCAGTATGTGGATGTGGCGGAAACCCTCGCCATCAACCGGGCAACCCAGCTGTTTGGTTGTGCGTTTGCCAATGTGCAGCCGCATTCCGGCGCGCAGGCAAACCAGGCCGTTTTCCTTGCCCTGCTGCAGCCAGGCGATACCTACATGGGCCTTGATCTGGCTGCCGGCGGCCACCTGACCCACGGTTCCCCTGCAAACATGTCTGGCAAGTGGTTCCGCGTTGCGCCCTACACGGTGCGTCGTGACGACCAGATGATCGACATGGATGAAGTCGCGCGCATTGCTGCCGAGACCCGTCCCAAGATCATCATTGCGGGCGGCTCGGCCTATCCACGGGTTTGGGACTTTGCAAGATTTCGTGAGATCGCTGATGCGGTTGGCGCCATCCTCATGGTCGACATGGCGCATTTTGCCGGGCTCGTGGCTGGCGGCGCCCATCCCTCACCATTTCCCCATGCCCATGTCGTGACGACAACAACGCACAAGACCTTGCGTGGCCCAAGGGGCGGCATGATCCTGACGAACGACGAGGCGCTGGCGAAGAAGTTCAACTCCGCTGTGTTCCCTGGTCTTCAGGGTGGCCCCCTGATGCATGTCATCGCCGCAAAGGCAGTGGCGTTTGGCGAGGCGCTCCGCCCCGAATTCAAACTCTATGCACATGCCGTTGTCGACAATGCACGCGCGCTTGCCGAAACCTTGAAAGGGCATGGCTACGCGATCACGACCGGCGGCACCGACAACCATCTGATGGTGGTTGATCTGCGGCCAAAGAACCTCAAGGGCAACGTCTCGGAGAAGGCTCTCGGTCGTGCGTTCATTACCTGCAACAAGAACGGCGTGCCCTTTGATCCGGAAAAGCCCATGACAACGTCTGGCATCCGCCTTGGAACGCCGGCCGGCACCACACGTGGCTTTGGCGTCGCCGAGTTCCGCAAGGTCGGCGACATGATTGCCGAGGTTCTCGATGCCAATGCTCAGGCCGGCGATGAGGGCGCTCCACTTGTGGAGGAGAAGGTGCGCAAGGACGTGATTGCGCTCACCGAACGCTTCCCGATCTACTGAGCGAACGATCATGCGGTGCCCCTATTGCGGGAATGAAGACACGCAGGTGAAGGATAGCCGGCCGACGGATGACAACTCCGCGATCCGGCGTCGTCGCCAGTGTCCGGCCTGTGGCGGACGCTTCACCACGTTCGAGCGCGTGCAGTTGCGCGAACTGACTGTTGTCAAGCGATCAGGCCGGCGCGTGCCATTTGATCGCGACAAGCTCGCCCGCTCTGTTGAGATTGCAACCCGAAAGCGCGAAGTGGCGCCCGAAGCGGTCGAGCGTTTGATCAACGGGATTGTTCGCCAGCTCGAAAGCACGGGCGAGACCGATGTGAGTTCTGAACAGATTGGCACGCTGCTGATGGAAGGGCTGAAGGCGCTGGATCCCGTCGCCTATGTCCGCTTCGCCTCGGTCTATCGCAATTTTTCAGAGGCCGCCGACTTTGGCGATGTCCTGAAGGAACTTGGTGAACCCCCGCAGGGCACGCCGGGAACGTGAGCGACGACGAACGCTTGATGGCGGCTGCGATTGCATTGTCGCGTCGCGGACTTGGGCGCACCTGGCCGAATCCTTCCGTGGCCTGCCTGATTGTCCGCGATGGGGCGCTCATCGGGCGTGGTGTCACGGCCGTTGGCGGGCGCCCGCACGCCGAGCCGCAGGCCCTCCTGGAAGCGGGAGAGGCCGCCCGCGGCGCAACGGCCTACGTGACGCTGGAGCCGTGCTCGCATTTTGGCCGAACCCCGCCATGCGCCGATGCGCTGATCAAGGCTGGTGTGTCACGCGTTGTCGCCGCGATGACAGATCCTGACCCACGCGTTGCCGGCAATGGGCTAAAGCGGCTGAGGGATGCAGGGATCGCGGTGACAGCGGGCGTTCTGGAAGACGCTGCCCGCGAAAGCCATGCCGGGCATATTGCCCGCGTGGTCTATGGGCGGCCCCATGTGACGCTCAAGATTGCAGCCAGCGCCGATGGCATGATTGCACGGCGTGGTGAGCGGGTCGCCATCACCGGTGCGCTGGCCAACACCGCCGTTCATCTGATGCGCGCCTCCCATGATGCCGTGATTGTCGGGGCCAACACGACCGCCATTGACGATCCGTTGCTGACGGTCCGCGTTCCGGGCCTTGAGGGGCGAACGCCGCTCCGCATTGTCCTTGATACGGACGCAACACTGTCCCTCGGGTCTCGCCTTGTGCGCTCAGCCCATGAGAGCCCGGTGCATGTCGTCTGCGGCTATGGAGCCCCGCCCGACCGCGCGCAGGCGCTCGAGGCCATGGGCGTTGTCGTGCATCGTGTGTCGACCAACCTCTATGGCAATGGGCTCAATCTCACGGTGGCGCTGCGCGAACTCGTGAAACTTGGCCTGACGCGCGTGATGGTTGAAGGTGGCGCACGGCTGTCGCAGGCCTTTCTGGAGCGCGATCTTGTTGACGAGCTTGTCCTGTTTCGCAGCCCCGATGTGATCGGCATCCATGGCGTTCCGGCGCTTGCGTCCGGTTCATTGACGGATGACCTTGCATCCCCCCGTTTTCGCCTGACGCGCTCGATCATTCGTGGGCGTGATACCGAGTTTCACTACAAGAGGAGCCGCTGAATGTTCACAGGCATCATCACGGATGTGGGTACGCTGTTGGCCCTTGAGGATACGGGTGGATCGCGTCGCTTTTCCATCGCCTGCGCATCTGATCCAGCCTCAATCGCGATTGGCGCATCAATCGCCTGTTCCGGCGTGTGCCTGACCGCAACCTCGGTCAAGGCGCATGGTGCCGGCGCCCTGTTCACAGTCGACGTGTCATCGGAAAGCCTGGCGCGCACGACGCTTCAGCGCTGGGCGGTTGGGCTCAAAATCAATCTCGAACGCTCGTTGAAGATTGGTGATGAGCTTGGCGGGCACATTGTCACCGGCCATGTCGACGGCGTTGCAACGGTCGTCGCGCGTCGGGATGAAGCCGCCTATGCGGCTTTCACGGTCCGTTCCCCCGCAAACCTGTCGCGCTTTATTGCAGAGAAGGGATCCGTCGCGCTCGATGGGACGTCTCTCACCGTCAATGCGGTGAAGGGCGATGATTTCGAGCTGATGCTGATCCCGCATACCCTCGCCGTTACGAGCTGGGGTGCGGTGAAACAGGGCGACCTCCTGAACATTGAGGTCGACCTGATGGCGCGCTATGCCGCCCGTCTTGCCGGCAGATAGCGCGAAAACCGCCGTCTATCGACGCTGACCGCCGCGAAAACCACCAGGACGGCCCATGCCGGTCGGTGCATTCGAATCCTTGTGGCGGAACGTGATCCGACCCTTGTCCAGATCATAAGGCGTCATCTCGACCGTCACGCGGTCGCCAGCGAGCGTCTTGATCCGGTTCTTCTTCATCTTGCCAGCTGTGTAGGCAATGATCAGGTGGCCTGAATCAAGCTTCACGCGAAACCGTGCATCCGGCAGCACTTCGTCGACAATGCCTTCAAACTCCAGAACTTCTTCTTTCGCCATCTCGTCTCCTGTCGCGGCTCAGCTCACATGCCGAGCCCCATCGATCACGCGCTGATACGCGCGTTTGAGAGAAAAGGCCACGATAAATGGCAGCAATAACCGGTCTGAATGACCTAAGGGGATGGAGACCGACGGATCATGCCGCAAAATCAACAAGGTCAAAGTGGCTTGGCAAGAGCGCAAGCCCTTCTGCCCGTGCTCTGGCAAGGAGCGATTGTCGTGTCCTGATCGCGCTTGTCCCATCGATGCAGAAGCCTGAAACGAGCTCCGGCCGAGCGATCTGAACCGGATGGTGCAACACATCTGCGGACAGTATGGCGCGCCCGACCTGAAGCATGGTCTGCCCGCGCGTGTGGCCTGGGGCCGGGATGAGCTGACACCCCGGCGCGATCTCGGCATCCATCGCGACAGCCTCGACGAGACCAAGCGCCTCAAGCGGCGCAATGCAATCGAGGTAGCTGCCATGTCCCACGCTTGCGGGATCCTTTGCGCTGAGCGTGCGCTGACGCGTTCCATCAAGGTCCACAGCGCTGACGATGTGGCGTGCGTTCGGAAAGGTTGGTGTGCCGTCCGGCAGGGTGGCCCAGCCAACATGGTCGGCATGCAGATGCGTGAACAAGACCATCGAGACATCATGGCGGGAGATGCCAAGGCGGCTCAAAAACCCCGTGCTTGCGCGCATATGCCAGGAGGGTCGATGAGGCCGGGTCTTGCCCTCGCCAATACCGAGATCGACGATGATTGTTGTCCCGCCAGCGCGCACCACGTGCGTTCCGACATTGAGTTCAAAGACCTCGCCCGCAAGATCCTGAGCATCAGGAAACAGCAGCGAACCCGGCGCGCTGAACGCATCGTCCCGGACAAAGTCGATCGTCACATTGCTTTCGGTGAAGACACGCATCACAGGATCGCTGGCTTGTCGACGATTGGCGTCATGGCACGTGCTGCGGCCTCGTCTGGCGGAAGGGCTGGGTCAAACAGCCGCGCAATCATGCGCCGACCGGTTGTTGAAGCTGCGCTGTCAGACAGGAGCCACACGATGGGCGGTCCCATGATCTGTGGCGGCAATAGATTGCCATCCGCACCGCGCCGGCCTGGCCCGCCCGGAAGCAGGTCCGTATCGCTGGCCCCGCCAGGCAACAGCACATTGACGCACACGCCCGTGCCGGCTGCATCCTGGGCCCAGATGCGGCTTGCGGCTTCAAGGGCCGCCTTCGATGGCCCGTAGGGCGCATAGCCGCGTCGAACCATGGTCTGGTCGGACGTCGAGATGTTGACGATGCGGCCGCTGCCTTGGGCGAGAAACTGGGGCATGACGGCCTTGGCCATGCGAAACGCGCCATCGACATTGATGTCCATGATCTTCGCCCAGACATCCGTTGGAACCGTCCAGAACTTGACCGGGTCGCTCGTGAAGGTCTCGGAGACAAGCCGCATGCCGCGCCCGGCATTGTTGACGAGCATGTCGATCCTGCCAAAGGCGGCAAGCGTCGACTGGACAGCGCGGGCGCAATCCTCATCGTTGGTCACATCAGCCACAATGGCGAGCCCGCGTCCGGCGGGCATGTCGGCAACGGTCTGATCAAGTTCCGGGGATGCCGCGGTCCCGGTAATGGCGACGTTCGCGCCGGCCTGCGCCAGCGCAAGCGCCATGGCTCGGCCAAGGCCGCGCCCGCCACCTGTGATCAACGCCACGCGTCCTGAAAGGTCAGCCACTTCAATGCTCCGCGAGCAGCCGGCCAAAGCCGGTGAATCGGTCGGCAATGCCTGCGGCCCTGAGCGCCGCAAAGAAGGTTGCCTGGTTTGACGTGACAACGGGCAAGCCCGTCTCGGCTTCAAGGCCTTTGATCAGAGGTAAGGCTGGAAAGTCGGTGCAGGTTATCAACAGCGCATCTGCACCGGGTCGCAGGACCGATAGCGCATGCGCGCGCACAGCTTCCAAGGGGGTTTCGGCGATCTTGATGTATTCCTGGGGTCCACCCGCCCCGATCCCGAGGCCCGAAATGGCCAGCACCTCAAAGCCGAGGGCCGACAGGAAGGCGACCTCATGATCATTCAGCTTCTGGTGGTAGGGCGTGGCAATCACGAGGCGTTTTGCGCCAAGCGCGTTTAGCGCCGAAACAATCGAGGCAGCGGTTGTGACGGCTGTCTTTGCTCCGAACCCGACCATCATGTCCGGCAGTGTTGAGGGCGGGTTCACCATTGAACCGGCCGTGCATCCATAGGCGACCACGTCGACCCTGGCCTGGCACAGGTCGGAAACGGCCTTGCGAATATCCGACTGAAGGGCTGCCTTGCCGGCGTCGGAATGGGTGTCGGCATGAAGCGGCATGCGCGCGGCATGAACCGTGACGCCCTCGGGCACCATTGCCGCCCATTCCGCCTCGTTGACCGTGTTCGTTGGCGGAACAATCAGCCCAAGGCGCGCGCGCGGCGAGTAGGCCGAGAGATGGCGCGGTGGTGCGCTCACTCCGCCGCCTGCTTGAAGGTCTTGGGCGCACCAATCACGCCGCGCTGAACGAGATCAGCTATACGGGCGTCATCAAGGCCCAGAATGCGCTGGAACACCTCGCCATTATGCTCTCCAAGCTCCGGTCCGCAGGCCACGACCTTGCCGGGCGTTTCGGAGAGTTTGGGAGCGACGCTCTGCATCTTGAGT
Organism: Hyphomicrobiales bacterium; assembly: GCA_027487195.1. Taxonomy (GTDB): domain Bacteria; phylum Pseudomonadota; class Alphaproteobacteria; order Rhizobiales; family UBA4765; genus JAIYEB01. Next base: position 6,416 of record JAIYEB010000366.1, read on the forward strand.
GATCCGAAGATGCGGTGGCTGACGGACACGATGGCTTCGCGCGCCTTGAAGTGCGCGTCTTCCAGCATGTCCGGCGCGCGATAGATGTCGCCGCGCGGCACGCCCTTGTCATCGAGCAGGGTCCCGAGGGCTTCAGCATCGACCGTCACAGTCCACGCGCCGATCAGATCGTCGAGCTCCTTTTGTACCGCGCCGCGCGCGGAATGCGTCGCATAGCGCGGATCGGCGGCAAGGTCCGGGCGGCCCATCGCCTCGGCGAGCCGCTTGAACACCGTGTCCTGATTGGCGGCGATCAGCATCAGCTTGCCGTCGCGCGTGGGGTAAATGTTGGAGGGCGATACGTTTGGCAGAATGGCGCCCGTGCGCTCGCGAATATAGCCGGCCTTGTCATATTCCGTGACAAGGCTTTCCATGATCGCAAGGATGGCCTCGTAGATGGCGCTGTCGACGACCTGTCCGCGCCCGGTGCGCTGGACATTGTGGATCGCCATCATTCCGCCAAGGCAGGCGAACGTTGCAGCCATGGTATCGCCAATCGAGATACCCATGCGCGAAGGCGGCGAGGAGGGATCGCCGACGACATAGCGCAGCCCGCCCATTGCTTCCCCGATGGCACCGTAGCCTGCCTTCTCGGAATAGGGGCCGGTCTGGCCATAACCAGATACCCGGATCATCACGATCTTCGGGTTGATCTTTGCGAGGTCCTCGTAGCCAAGGCCCCATTTCTCCATGGTGCCGGGACGGAAATTCTCCAGCACGATATCCGCGCTGGCCACGAGCTTGCGGATCAGATCCTGCCCATCCTTCTCGCGCGCGTTGAGTTCGATCGATTTCTTGTTGCGCGCAATCACCGGCCACCACAGGGACAGGCCGTGGGGCTTCTCCCGCCCCCATTCGCGCATGGGGTCTCCGAGACCCGGCTGTTCGATCTTGATGACTTCCGCACCAAAATCCGCAAGAAGCTGACCGCAGAACGGACCTGCCAGCAATTGCCCCATCTCGATCACGCGCAAATCGGTGAGGGGGCCGGATCGTGAAGCGTCGCGGGCAGTGGACATGCAAAAACTCCGGTCTTATTTGTCCAGACAAATTAGAGCTTTGCACCGGGGTCGGCAAGATGCTGACACAACCAATAATGAGAAGTCAGGGAGAGAGTGCGATGCACGTTGAAATTGTTGAGGTTTCCCCACGGGATGGGCTGCAGAACGAGCCAATCCAGGTCTCAACGGCGGATAAGGTGCTCCTGATTACAAAGGCCCTGGACGCTGGAATCAGGCGGCTGGAGGTAACGAGCTTCGTCAACCCGAAGCGGGTGCCGCAGATGGCTGACGCTGAAGCGGTGCTTGCGGCGCTTCCGCGTGATCGGGGCGCATCCTACATCGGGCTGGCGCTGAACGAGGCCGGTTTTGAGCGCGCGCTCGCTGCAAAGTGCGACGAGGTCACGTTCGTCGTCGTAGCCTCCGAGACCTTCAACATGCGCAACCAGGGTGTGCCGGTCGCTGAGACCTTGAAGATGTGGCGGATCGTTGCGGCAAAAGCGAAGAAGGCTGGAATCAAAACCACCGCGATCATTGGCGCGTCGTTTGGCTGCCCGTTTGAGGGCGAAGTGCCAGTTGAAAAGCCAATCGCGCTCATGCGTGAGCTGTTGCAATCCGGCCCAGACGAAATTGCCTTTGCCGACACGATTGGCTGTGGCGTGCCCTCACAGGTGACGGCGCTTCTCACACGCGCCCGGGCGCTGTCGGCCACCGTCAGGTTGCGCTGCCATTTCCACGACACGCGGCGCACGGGGATCGCAAATGCCGCCGCAGCCCTTGCCGCAGGCGTCGATGCGCTGGATGCGTCCATTGGTGGCGTTGGCGGATGTCCGTTCGCCCCTGCCGCAACTGGCAACATCGCGACAGAGGATCTCGTCTACCTCATGAGCCGCTCAGGGATCGACACAGGCGTCGACCTTCAGCAGATCATTACCACGGCGAAATGGCTGTCAGGCGTGATCGGCAAGGATGTGCCTGGCGCATTGACCCGCGCCGGCGTTTTCCCTGCTGCCGCATAACGCTATTCTGCGCGGATATTGCCTTCGCGGATCACGCGGCCCCACATCTCGGTTTCGCGCGCGAGGAACGCTGCGAGATCTTCGGGTGTCCCGCCTGCAGGCTCTGCGGCAAGAGCTCCAAGACGTTGCTGGACGCCGGCATCCTGAAGGGCTGTGCGTGTGTCGGCAGCCATCCTCTGCACGATGGCCATGTCGGTGCCGCGGCGAACGAAGAAGCCGAACCAGCTCGTGACATCAAAGCCCGGAACGGTGTCGGACACAGGCACAAGTTCCGGCGCAAACGGTGAGCGCCGCGCGGTCGTAATGCCCAGGGCCTTGAGGTTGCCGCTACGGATATGCGGCAGCGCTTGGCTGATGTTGTCAAAGATCAAATCGATCCGCCCGCCGATGAGGTCCTGCGTCGCCTGGGCCGTGCCACGATAGGGCACATGCTCCATGCGGGTGTTGGTCATGCGCTGGAACAGTTCCCCCGAGAGATGGACAGACGTGCCGATGCCCGACGAGCCATAGGTCAGGCGACCCGGGTTCGCGCGGCTGAAGGCCAGCAGTTCGCCGACCGTGTTGGCCTGGACATGCCTGCCAACCACGAGCACGTTCGGAACCATTGCGATCAGGCTGACCGGCTGGAAATCATTGACGGGGTGATAGTCGAGGCGCGGGTAGAGGAACTGGTTGGTCGCCATGCCAACCGAGACAATCAGGAGTGTGTTCCCGTCGGCCGGTGCTGTCGCAACCGCGGATGTGCCGAGATTGCCGCCTGCGCCGCCACGGTTCTCAACAACGACGGATGTGCCCCACATCTCGCTGAGCTTCTGGCTGACGATGCGACCGATGTTGTCGGTTGCGCCTGCGGGCGGAAACGGCACCACCAGACGAAGGCTTCGCCCTTGCGGCCAGGGGGCCTGGGCAATGGCTGGCGCTGCAAGCACAGTTGCGGAGCCCGCCAGAAAGGTACGGCGGGAAACGGTTTTGATCATGGTGCATTCTCCCTTGGGCCGCCGACGTTTTGTCGGTCGTATTTGCCCAAGTTGTAGATCATGCAGCGCAGGAGTGGAAACCGGTTTGTTGGACGCGAGCCACCGGTCTGGTGGGGGCGGTTAGCTATCCCTGCAAGGCTGCCCACATGTCGCGGTCGCGCTGGTCGGTCCAGATGCGCGGATGGGCAATGCCACGCGCCTCATCATAGGCCCGTGACACGTTGAAAGGCAGGCAGTGCTCGTAGATCGCATAGCTGCCGAAAGGCTCGTCCATAGCTTTGCGGACGTCAGCAAAAGTCTCTTTCAGGGTTCGTCCCTGCGAAACCGAGCGTTGTGCCGTGGCATAGAGCGCCTCAAGAAATGCCGACGTGCCAGACATGGCAGCCCGGACCGTATCTGGCCCGACGAGTGCATCACCACGCCCGGGCATCAGCGCCTTGGGCTGGTAGGCTGCGAGCGCCTTCAAGGTCTTTGGCCAATCCTCAAGATGCGCATCGCCGCAATAGCAGGCAGAGCGATACTCAACGAGATCGCCCGAGAACATGACTTCCGCGTCTGGCACCCACGCGATCGTGTCGCCTGCCGTATGTCCTCGGCCTGGAACGAGAACATCGACCCTGCGCTTGCCAAGCCACAGGGTGAGGACGCCATCAAACACCAGGGTTGGCCAGGTCAGGCCAGGAATTGTGTCTGCGCCACGAAACAACCTGGGAAAGCGGCCGATCTCCGACGCCATGTCTTCAGCGCCGCGCTCAACGATCAGATCCCGTGTCGCGCGCGAGGCGATGATTTCGGATGCGCCGTAGGCCGATGCCCCGAGAACCCTGACAGCGTGATAGTGCGACAGCAGCACGTACTTGATCGGCTTTGGCGTGACGGCCGCCACCCTTCGGATGACATCACCCGCCATAGCGGGCGTCGCCTGCGCGTCGATGACCATGCAGCAGTCGTCGCCCTCAATGATCCCCGTGTTTGGATCACCCTCGGCAGTGTACGCGTACAGGCCCGGACCGATGGTGGAGAACGTCACGACCTTGTCGGCCATGTCGCCGGTGGAGGCGAAAGTCTGTGCCATGCCTTAACGCTCGCATTTATGCGACCAGGCCAGAGCGAAGGTCGCGGAACGGATCTCCTCGACGAGGAGCTCGGGAGCATTGCGATAGCGCAATGCAGCCTCATCCACGAGCCCAATAAAGCGTTGTTCGGAAAAACGTGAGCCATCGAACGCCACGTAGCCGCATACGACCATATCGCCATGCTCCATGCGACGGCCCACCCAGATGTCGCGCACCGGCGGCGGGACAAGTTCCGGATGTTCCTTGCGCAGCGCAAACAGCACAGGCGCAATCGCATCCGGCGACCGCGCGGGCGGTGCAGCGCTGGCCTGGCTTGCCATGAGGACAAGACCAGCCAGTACGACAAGCATGGGGGCACGCATGGGACCTCCGCTTCATTCGTTTCGTTACGAATGAAACTATAGCTAGGTCAGTCTCGATGCGGGAGAAGAGGCTGTGGTGAAAAAAGAAGCGGGCCTCAAAAAGTCGCAGTTTTACGCCCAAATCGCAATCTGCAGACCCAGACCATCATGTTCAGGCGGGTCTGGATACGACAGTGCAACACCTGCGCGTAGGCGTCGCGCAACAAAGAGGCAGGCCAGGGCGTCAATTTGATCATCGCGTCCAACGCCCGTGGCACGCTTCCGGGCCAGAACATCCTGCGCAAAACCGGATGACAGAAGCAGGCCACACCGCTCATGATAGCCTGCGCTGGTCTTCTTGTTGTGCGCGCACGCAGCGCCACCCGCCATGGCCCGGAAAGCCATTTCCGGATGCACCTCAAAGACCCTGCTTGCGAGCCCGGGCGTTCGCCTGATGACACGGTCAATCTCGACGATCTTCGGCAGGATATGAAAGGCCTGAAGGCTGAAGCCCGTGCCGCTTTGTGAACGCTGTCGCGCAATTGCGTTGGCGTTGCGAAAGCGCTCCATCATGTCACGGGGTCTGGAACGCACGCCTGCATAGACCGCACACCGTGCCGGCACGGAAAACACGCTGGATTTGCGCGGCCCAAGGACAGAGCGCGCAGCCACCTCTGCGGCGCGCCCGCCGGGACCGATGGTTCTGGGCAGGCCAATCGGCATATCGATGGCAATCAGAGCATCAGGGCCCAGCGCTTGAGTAAGGCTTTCGAAGGATGGAAAGACCTCGATGTCGAGCGCCCCGTGGTAATCAATGGCGGCGACAAAGCCGCTCCGGCAGCCATCAACGCCCGCCAGCACACTCATATCACGTTGATCTCGCGCACAGCCCGCCCCTCGGTCAGCCGGCCAACGGAGAAGATATCAAGGTCAAGGGACGTGGACCTGCCATGGACGATCCACTCGGCAATGGCGCGCCCGACAGCCGGGGCTTGCTGGATGCCGTGGCCGGAGAACCCCGCAGCAAACAAGAGGTTGGGTCGCGCCGGATGCGGCCCCAGAAGCGCATTCTGGTCGAGTGTGTTGTAGTCGTAGTGTCCGGCCCATGAGCCCACGACTTTCAGAGCTTCAAACGCCGGAATGCGCGCGGCAAGCGCTGGCCACACGATGTCATCGAACATGGCGTGATCGACCTCGAAATCACCATCGGCGCGTGGATCATTGGCCTCATCAGGCGAAACGCCGCAAATGAACCGGTCGCCTTCCGGGCGGACGTAGACGCCGGTGGTATCGACGATCAGTGGCATGCCCGAAATCGCTGTCCGGCATGAGACGACAAAGACCGAGCGCTTGCGTGGCTCGACGGGAACCGGGAGGCCAGCCATGGCGGCGACATCGCCAGCCTGCGGCCCGGCAGCGTTCACAACGATCGCGCAGGACAGGCGTCGCCCGTCGGCAAGTGCAACGCCTGTCAGGCGATCTCCCGACATCTCAAAGGCTTTGACCTCGCCCGTGACCGCAACCACGCCGCGATCAAGCGCCGCACGGCGCATCAGCCCCATCAGCCCGTAGGCATCAAACCAGCCCTCGCCGGAAGGGCCGAACGAGCCAAGCGCGAGGCCATCAACCGACAGAAACGGGAACCGGCGCGCGAGATCGTCAGGACCGAGCAGTTGGGTTGCGGCGCCCTCGCGGCGCTGGATCGCATGGTTGCTGCGCGCGATCCCCGCCCCATCCGGCCCTGCCAGAAGAAGGTATCCGCCCTCATGAAAGGAGACCGACGCCTCGGGCCCAAAGCGCTCCCGCAACTCCTGCGTGATGAAGCGCACGCCATACTGCGAGAGGTGAATGTTCTGCGGCGTCGAGAATTGCTGGCGGATCGATGCAGCCGACAGGGCAGTGGAGGCGCGCCGGAAGCTTGGATCACGCTCGATCAATGCAATCCGGCCCTTGAATCCCAGGTCATGGCTCAGGAAATAGGCCACTGCCGAGCCCATGGCCGCTCCCCCGACAATGCAAACATCAAACGTTTCGGCCATGTCAGAACCATTCCCCGTTGCGATGTTGCGATTGGCACATATGCTGCCTCGCGAAAAGCTCTAGCTCCATGTCCAAGAGGCTTGCCTTGATGTCAGTGTCGCTTCGCCCCCGCCGCAGCCTGCTTTACATGCCCGGTTCAAACGCACGCGCGCTGGAAAAGGCCCGGTCGTTGCCGGCGGATGGCGTGATCCTCGACCTTGAGGACGCCGTGGCCCCGGACCAGAAGGCGCTGGCGCGCACGCAGGTTGCGGCGGCAGTCAAGGCAGGCGGCTATGGCGGGCGCGAGCTGATCATTCGCATCAACGCCCTATCAACGGGCCTTGGTGAGGAGGATATCGTCGCAGCCGTCAGCGCCAACCCGCATGCCGTGCTCGCGCCGAAGGTGGACAGCGCTGCAGGCATCATCGATCTCTGCCAGATGCTTGACGCGCATGGCGCAGCGCCATCCCTGTCGCTCTGGGTGATGATTGAAACGCCCCGCGCCATTCTCGACATCGCTTCGATTGCCGCCGCAAAGCGTGAACCCGGTGGTGCGCGACTGGCTGGCTTTGTCATGGGGACGAATGATCTTGCCAAGGAGACGCGTGCACGTCTCACGCCCGGGCGCGCTGCATTCTTGCCCATGCTCATGCAGGCGCTTCTGGCGGCCCGTGCCCATGGGCTCGACATCATCGATGGCGTCTACAACGGGCTGAAGGATCCTCAAGGATTCCTGGCCGAGTGTGAGCAGGGTCGCGATCTTGGCTTTGATGGCAAGACCCTGATCCATCCCGACCAGATCGCCGTTGCCAACACGGTTTTCGCACCGTCCCCGGATGAGGTTGCGTTTGCCGAAAAGATCATCGCGGCATTCTCCACCCCTGAAGCGGCAACCCTGGGCGCGCTGCAGGTCGAGGGCCGCATGGTGGAAAGGCTTCACGCCGAGATGGCTGCGCGCACGGTCGCCATCCACCGGGCCATTGCAGAGTTGAACGGGTAGGAGCCGGATATGAACCACGCCAAGACCAACCCGGGCCATTTCTTCGAGGATTTCTGGATCGGGCAGATCCTGCGCCATCCCACGCCCAAAACCATCACTACGGGTGATGTCGCGCTCTATGGCGCGCTCTATGGCGCGCGCTTTGCGCCCCAATCGAGCGACGCCTTTGCCCGCTCCATCGGCTATGACCATCAGCCGGTCGATGATCTTCTGGTGTTCCACATTGTCTTCGGCAAGACCGTGCCGGACATCTCGCTCAACGCCGTTGCCAATCTCGGCTATGCCGCCTGCCGGTTTCTGGCTCCTGTGAAGGCGGGCGATACGCTCAATGCCGTGTCGGAAATCATTGGCCTCAAGGAAAACTCAAACAAACAGACCGGCGTCGTCTATGTCCGCAGCCAGGGCTTTCGGCAGGACGGCACGATGGTGCTCGACTATGTCCGCTGGGTGATGGTGAAAAAGCGCGATGTGAATGCGCGCGTGCCAGCGCCGCATGTCCCGACACTGCCGCCAGCGCTCAGGGCTGATGAACTGACCAGCGGCTGCCCTCAGATCGCGCGGGAGGACTGGGACTTTCACCTCTCCGGACAGGCTCATGTGTTTGGCGACTATCGTGTTGGCGAGCGGATCGACCATCTCGACGGCATGACGGTCGAGGAAGCCGAGCACATGCTGGCAACACGCCTTTTCCAGAACACGGCCAAGGTGCACTTCGATCAGTGGGCTCAAGCCGCAGGGCGCTTCGGCAAGCGCCTTGTTTATGGCGGCCACATCATTTCGATTGCGCGCGCGCTGTCGTTCAACGGGCTTGGCAACGCGTTTCACATCGCCGGCATCAATGGCGGGCGGCATGCCAACCCGGTCTTTGCCGGCGACACGATCTATGCGTGGTCGGAGGTTCTGGAAACCGAACCGCTGCCGGGCAGAAATGACGTTGGTGCCCTGCGTTTGCGCACGATTGCCACCAAGAACCACCCCTGTGCGGATTTTCCCGGCGCCGATGTCGCAGAGCTTCCCGCAGATGTGGTGCTTGAACTCGATTACTGGGTGATGCTGCCGCGTTGAGGGCCAAGCCCGATGAAATCAGCGACAAGGTCGCTGGCGTCGACGTCATGGTTCTGAGCCCCGAACATGCGCACTGCAGCAGGCGCAATGTTTGTTGCTCGCGTTGACGGCAGACGATGGCCACCACCTTCAATGCGGATCAGGCTGACCTCGCGCCCTTGCGGGCATTTGGACGTTACAAGCGTCAGGCGTGTGCGGTCGCTCGGATTATGATCGGGCAGCGCCCGGCTCTCGCCGTCCTCAACGGGGCAGCCATTGGCGCGGCGCCAGAAACTGATCGTCTCCGAGGTGGCTGGAACTGCGAGACGGCGCGGATTGGCAAAGGATGAGCCTTCAAACGGGATCACCGGGTCAGCTGTTCCGTTTACGATCAGTAGCCGCACGGGCGCGGCCAGCCTGCAGCGGTCGAGAAGCGAGCGCGGCATCGCTGAAATGAAGGCCATGACACTGGCGACCCGCTCTGCCCTTGCGCAGGCATAGGTCAGCGCCATGATCCCACCGGCAGACGCGCCCACGAGATGAACCCGACGCGGGTCCGTTCCGGTTTCAGCCTGCACTTCGGCGATCACCGCATCGATGAAGCGCACGTCGTCGACATTGGCAGGCGGCGCACGCCCGGACCGCTCTTCCGGGCGCCGACCATCCGCCCAGTTGTTGGCCAGCCCGTTGAGCCAGACAAGCGTTGCGCCCTCTCCGGCAAGCCTTGAGAAACTGGTCAGGGCGCGAAACGCCTTGTCGTCCTGCAGCGAGCCATGGAGCATGACGAGCAGCGGGCCCGCTGATCCCGACGGCGCGCGCTCCACTGTCCAGGTCCGCTCACGCCCCTCGATCACGGCGCTGCGCTCCTGCGCGAAAGAGGAGGTAGCCATGAGGACTGCAAAGATAACCAGGAAAACTCGCATGGCGTGGCATTGAACCAACCCCGTGTCGGGATCAAGGCCAGAACGCGGGCTCGCGACGCCACGCCACGTTTATGACAGACGCCGGACCCCAAAGCGCCTTCCCACGCTGAAGCGGGAATCTATGATCCGGCCTTCTGCTGCTTTTGCAACTCCAGGCGCAGGATCAGGCGGGAAAAGCACAGCCCGCGTCCTCAAGACGCTGTTTTGCTGCACCGCACCCTCTTCACCCCGGCGCGCGGAGCGACTATACACGGCGCTGCTCGGGGGGAGCATGTTCATCATGGCTGCGGTTCTTGTGCCGCACTCGACATGGTCCTCGTCCGGGCAGAGTTCGGATCGAGAAGGTCGAAATGGCTTCAAACGGGTCTACGGGCCGCCCCCTTTCGCCACATTTGCAGGTCTATCGCTTCAGCCTGCTGATGGCGCTGTCCATCCTGCACCGTGCCACGGGCATCGCACTTTACCTTGGAACCCTCATCGTCGTGTGGTGGCTTGTGGCTGTGGCCAGCGGGCCCGCCGCACTCGCCTTCTGGCAGATGGTGTTTCTCAATCCGCTCGGGCTCCTCGTTCTGTTTGGCTACACCTGGGCCCTGTTCCATCACATGATGGGCGGCATTCGCCACCTCGTCTGGGACACTGGCGCGCGCCTTGATGTTGCGAGCGCCAAATCAACGGCCATGTTCAGCACCATCGCCGCGTTCGCCCTGACGATCCTCGTCTGGATCGTCGCGTTCATGGTCCGCTGAGGGGAACCAAGATGTCGCAAAGCCTCAAGACTCCTCTTGGAAAAGTGCGTGGGCTTGGATCCGCCAAGTCGGGTACCGACCATTTCTGGATGCAGCGCCTGACCGCGATCGCCAACGTCCCGCTCGCAGTTGCGTTCGTGATCCTTCTGGCGCTCACAATCGGCAAGCCGCATGCGGTTCAGGCAGCCACGCTGGCCAATCCGATTGCTGCCATCCTCGTGTTGCTTTTTGTTGTTGCTGGCGTCTGGCACATGCGCCTTGGCATGCAGGTCGTCATCGAGGACTACGTTCCGAATGAAGGCCGCCGCATCGCCTTCATTGTGATCAACACATTCTTTGCGGCCGTCGTGGCAGTCGCCTCGATCTACGCCGTTTTCAAAATCAGCTTCGGAGCCTGAACCCATGGCAACAGCGTCCGCCCCGATGCCCGGCGTGAATGGCAAGGCCTACAGCTTCACAGACCATACCTTTGACGTCGTTGTTGTCGGCGCTGGTGGCGCTGGCCTGCGCGCAGCTGTCGGTTGCTCAAAGGCCGGCCTGCGTACGGCCTGCATTACCAAGGTTTTTCCGACGCGCTCGCACACGGTGGCAGCTCAGGGCGGCATTTCCGCAGCCCTCGGCAACATGGGCGCTGATGACTGGCGCTGGCACATGTATGACACCGTCAAGGGGTCGGACTGGCTCGGCGATCAGGATGCCATCGAGTATCTCTGCCGCAACGCGCCTGACGCGGTCTATGAGCTCGAGCATTGGGGCGTGCCATTCTCGCGCACGCAGCGCGGCGAGATCTATCAGCGCCCGTTCGGCGGAATGACAACCGATTTCGGCAAAGGTCCGCCGGCCCAGCGCACCTGCGCAGCTGCCGACCGCACCGGCCATGCGATCCTGCACACGCTCTATGGGCAGTCGCTGCGCCACACGACCGAGTTCTTCATCGAGTACTTCGCCATTGATCTGATCATGGACGATCAGGGCGCATGTCGCGGTGTGGTTGCGCTTGATATGGCGACGGGCGAGCTTCATCGCTTCCGCGCAGCCAAGACCATTCTGGCCACTGGCGGCTATGGCCGTTCCTACTTCTCCGCAACCTCCGCCCATACCTGCACCGGCGATGGCAACGCCATGGTGCTCCGCGCCGGCCTGCCGCTGCAGGACATGGAGTTTGTGCAGTTCCACCCGACCGGCATTTACGGCGCAGGGTGCCTGATCACCGAAGGCGCACGCGGCGAGGGCGGCTATCTCACGAACTCCAGCGGCGAACGTTTCATGGAGCGTTATGCCCCGTCCGTGAAGGATCTCGCGCCACGCGACATGGTCTCACGCGCGAT
>JAIYEB010000288.1 GCA_027487195.1 Hyphomicrobiales bacterium
ACCGGCCGTCCGGTCAGGCGAGCGCCGATGGCTGCAATCGCTGCCCATTGCGCAGCCTGACTTTCCTTGCCGCCAAAGCCGCCGCCCATGCGGCGGGTTTCGACCGTGACCCAGGCATCGGGGATCGACAGAACCTTGGCAACGGTGTGCTGGATCTCGGTTGGATGCTGGGTCGACGACCAAACGTGCATTTCGCCGCCTTCGCCCGGCTGGACGAGCGACACCTGACCTTCGAGATAGAAGTGCTCCTGCCCGCCAATCCGCATTTGGCCAGCGAAACGGCGTGGCGCGCGTGCAATGGCGTCGCTCGCAGCGCCGCGCCTGAATGTGTAGTCCGGCTGCAAGTGCAGATTGGCTGCAAGCGCGTCACGCACGTCAATGGCGGCCGGCAGGGGTTCAACCACGATTTGAGCCAAGCGCGCGGCCCGGCGCGCCTGATCGCGCGTTGTGGCAAGCACCGCGAAAACGACCTGTCCGCAAAACTCGATCTTGTCGGTTGCAAACACCGGATCATCTTCGATCACGGGCCCGCAATCATTCTTGCCCGGAATGTCGGCTGCGGTGAGGACGGCGACAACACCGGGGCTTTGCCGAACGGCATCGAGGTTGACCGACACAATCCGGCCGTGCGCAACCTTGGCGACGTAGCCTGGCGCTGCATGAAGCGTTCCCGCCGGCTCGGGCAAATCGTCGATATAGGGTGCGTTGCCCTGGACATGGCGAACGGCGCTGTCGTGCGCGACCGGCTTTCTTACGGTTTTTAGCCCCTCTGAGGGCGGCAGATCAAGATTACGCAGCGCTCGCATGAGAAGCCTCCCTCGCGCCGGTCAGGCGCGTTGACGAACTGGTTCCCCCGGCAATTTCAGCGAGCGCCTTCACCAGAAGGTTTGCCGCCACTTTCTGGCGGTAGCCTGCAGAAGCGCGCATATCGTCGATCGGTTGAAAATCGATGGCGTAGGCCTTTAGCGCCTTTTGATGGGTTGCGGGGTCATCAGGTCTGGCACCAAGCAACGCCTCCTCAACCGCGCGCGCACGCTTTGGTGTTGCCGCCATGCCGCCATAGGCAATGCGGGCCGACGTGATGATGCCGTTCTCGACGCCGAGCTTGAAGGCAGCCATGACGGCTGAAATGTCCTGATCAAAACGCTTGGAGATCTTGTAGGCGCGGACATGCTCATGCGAGCGCGGCTTGGACACGATCAGGCGTGTCAGGACCTCGTGGCGTGCACGGTTCTGCTTTCCGTACGAGATATGGAAATCCTCGAGCGGCATCTCGCGCACCCCCGAAGCCGAGGCGAGTTCAACCCTGGTGCCAAGCGCGAGCAATACCGGCGGCGTGTCGCCAATCGGCGAGCCGTTTGCAACGTTGCCGCACACGGTCCCGGACGCACGCACCTGCTTTGAGCCGATCCTGCGCCAGACCTCGCCAAGATCGGGATCCATCGCCTCAAATGCAGCAGCACTTTCGGCATAGGTCACGCTTGCACCAAGTGTCAGCGTATCAGCCTGTGAAACGATGTCCCTGAGGGATGCGACGCGCCCGAGATGCACAAGCTTCGGCAAATGGTCGAGGCGCTTGGTGATCCACAGGCCAATGTCGGTTGCGCCAGCAAGGATCGTCGCATCGCGGTGTTTGTCGAGAAGCGCTAGCAGCGAGCCTTGCGTCGCCGGTGCTGCAAAGAACTGATCGTCGTTCCCAACCAGGACGTCTTCCTGATCTGCCAGCGCCTCAAGGCGCGCGATGAGGTCTGCACGCGAGCGCGACAGCCAGTCCGGCGGTTCGTCGGCCAAGGCCAATCCGGCGTCGGTGATCGGGCGATAGCCCGTGCATCGGCACAGGTTACCCCCAACCCAATTGTCGACATCAGCCTTGGTTGGCACGCCCTCATGGGCGTGGGTCATGACAAACAGGCTCATGACAAAGCCAGGCGTGCAGAACCCGCACTGTGAGGCGTGATGGCGGACAAACGCCTCCTGTACCGGATGCAGAACGCCACCCTGAGCGAGATCTTCGATGGTGATGAGCATGCGCCCGTCAAGCTGGCCCGGCAAAAGGATGCAGGCGTTGACAGCTTCGACGACAAGCTTGCCGTTCTTCAGTGAGCACACGGCAACCGTGCAGGCGCCGCAATCGCCCTCATTGCAGCCCTCCTTGGTCCCCATCAGGCGACGCTCGATCCTCAGCCAATCGAGGAGCGTCTGGGTTGGATCGAAATGGTTGATGGTGACGGTTTCGTTGCGCCACAGGAAACGGATCGGGCGCATCCTACGATCCCCGGTAGGTTGAATAGCCATAGGGCGAGAGCAACAAGGGCACATGATAGTGCTCGCGATCCGCCGCAATGCCAAAGCGGATCGGGATCAGGTCGAGAAACGGTGGCTCTGGCAGGGCCACGCCTGAACGCGCGAGATAGGCGCCGGCATGAAAAAGGAGCTCATAGCTCCCCGGAACAAAGGCCTGGCCTTCAAGAATTGGCTTGTCGAGACGACCATCATCATTGGTGACGCCGTCTGCCAGTTTCAGCCCATCGCGGAAGAGTTCGATACGCAATCCGGAAGCCGGCCGGCCCAGCGCGATATCAAGCACATGCGTTGTCAAACGACCCATGGAGTCATCCCAAATCGAAAAGCCATACGCAGCATTGTCAGGGTTTTCGCGAGGCTGCGCAACCGTGCAACGGCCGGCTTGCCTAAAGATCGCGGGCTGCCTGTTTCACGGTTGCGGCGCGAAGACCGATGCGGGCTTCAGGCTCGCTTGTGCCACGAGCGCCCCAGACATTGCGCTCAAGAAAAAACCCCGTGAGCCGAAAGCCGTCTTCGACATCCTGCAGCGACTCCGGCCCATCACCGCCAAGGAACCGTGGCAGCCTGAACAGCCTGTCGGCATAGGGGAGTGCTGCAAGCTGGGACACGGCCCGCCCGGACTTTGGCGAGACATGGGTCAGGTCGGTTGTCCCGCCGGTTGCAGCGCACTCGGAAAGATCAAGGCCAAAGCCAAGCTCTTCCAGCAATGCAAGCTCAAGGCGCACCATCAATGCGCCTGCAACGGCTGGATCGTCGGCATGGTCGAGGACCACATGGGCCGCGTCATGCAGCAGCGGATGGGGATCGCGCTCAGGAAGCAGTCTGAGATGCGCGCCAATCAGATTGATCACATGAAGCGCCACGGGGCTTGCCATCAACAGCGCGGCGCGGCTTGTCACGACTTCAGCCGTGAAAGTTCCAAGGTGCTCATCAAGCCTGGCGCGCCAAGTCACGGCCACGGTGTTGCCGGCCTGAAGCAGCGGGCGCATGCGCGAGCCTGCGCCTCCACGCACAATGCCGAGGTGCCTGCCGCGTTCGCGCGTCATCAACTCGAGAATGGCATTGTTCTCGGCGTGCCGTCGTGTCCCAAGGATCAAGCCTTCCCCGGACCATTCCATGGCATCACGTCAGTGCGCGATAGGCGAGCCGGGCGGCACCAAAGACAATTGCCAGGAGCGCCAGAAACAAGAGCCCATGGACGCCAACACGAAACCAGAAACTGAGCTTGCGCTTGGCACGCTCCAAAATCGAACCGCCGGGCAACCGGTCAAGCCGCTCGGCAAAAGCAAGTTTCAGCGCGCCGAACGTTTTCCATGCTGAAAACGACGCAACACCGATCGCCACAACGGCGGCTGTGACAAGAACAATGACAACCGGATCAGCGGTCACGCCCATCAGTCCTTTGGAAACTCAAGCCCCATCGCCCGATAGCGCTCGGGGTCATCTGCCCACGCGTCCCTGACCTTCACATAGAGGAAGAGATGGACACGCGTTTCGGTCAACTCCTCGATTTCCTTGCGCGATCCGGTCGAGATGGCCTTGATGGTGGCGCCATCCTTGCCAAGCGCAATCTTGCGCTGGCTCTCACGCTCGACGAACAGCGTCTGTTCGATGCGGACTGAACCATCCTTCTTGACGGTCCAGGACTCCGTTTCCACCGTCGAGGAATAGGGCAGCTCCTGATGAAGCCGCTCATAGACCTTTTCGCGGGTGATTTCTGACGCCAGCATGCGCATGGGCAGGTCGGATATCTGGTCTTCCGGGTAAAGCCACGGCCCGGGGGCCACCACCTCGGCGAGGTAGTCCAGGAGATCCGGCAGACCATGTTCACGCGTGGCCGAGATCATGAAGGTGCGCTCAAACGGCACAAGGTCATTGGCAGCTGCGGCAAGCGGCAGGAGTTTGTCGCGGGAGAGCTGATCGATCTTGTTCAGAAGCAGGATGCGCGGACGGCGCACCTGCACCATGCGCTTGAAGATGGTGCGCACTTCATCATCAAGCCCGCGCGATGCATCGACCAGAACAGCCACGCGGTCGGCGTCTTCTGCACCCGACCAGGCTTTTGTCACCATGGCGCGATCAAGCCGGCGCTGGGGCTGAAAAATGCCCGGCGTATCGACAAGAACGATCTGGCTTTGGCCACGCATGACGACACCGCGCACAAGGCTGCGGGTGGTTTGCACCTTGTGGCTGACGATCGTGACTTTTGAACCGACCATGGCGTTGACGAGGGTCGATTTTCCGGCGTTGGGTGCGCCGACAATGGCAATGAACCCGCAGCGGGTTTTGACAGGTTCGTTCATGCCCGTGGTGACCTTTGCCCGAGTTGCACAAGGAGCGCTTCGGCTGCGGCCTGTTCTGCGAGCCGTTTGGAGCGCCCTCGCCCCTCGGCACCGTCTGTTCCAGGCACTTCAACCATCAAGATGAACTCCGGCTCATGATCAGGCCCGGATCGGGCCACTTCGCGATAGTTTGGCAGTGGCAGGCCGCGGCCCTGCGCCCATTCCTGCAATTCCGACTTCGGGTCGCGGTGTGCGGCAACGGTGCGCTCAAGACGCGGACGCCAGAAGCGCTCGACAAAGGCTGCGGCAGCGGCTGGCCCGCCGTCGCGATAGATTGCACCAATCACGGCTTCGGCCGCATCGCCAAGGATGGTTTCCTTGCGCCGCCCGCCAGACTGCGATTCGCCGGGCCCAAGTCTCAGTTCCGCGCCAAGACCTAGTTCGTTTGCAACATCCGCGCACGTCTCGGACCGCACAAGCGCCGTCAGGCGGCGTGACAGTTCACCCTCGGGCACGTTGGGGAACGCAACAGTCAGCATATCCGCCACGCTGAGCCCCAGCACACGATCGCCCAGAAACTCGAGCCGCTCATAGCTTGGCTTTGAGGGACCTGCGGCACTCGAATGGGTGAGCGCCTCCACCAACAGTTTTGGATCGGCAAAGCGGTAGCCAAGCCTGACCATTACGTCATTAAGGCGATCAATCCTTGGGCTCATTTGATGGCGCTGAAGAGCCGGTCCCAACGCACAGACCAGGGCCATTCCCAAACGCGCCAGGCCTGCGCCCCTTCTTCCAGCGAGAAGAAGCGGATTTCCGCCCGCCCGACCAGATTTTCAAATGGCACATAGCCAACGGCCGACAGAACCCGGCTGTCGGTCGAGTTGTCGCGGTTGTCGCCCATCATGAAATAGTGGCCGGCGGGGACAATATAGACGTCGGTGTTGTCAAGAAACCCGTTGTCGACAAGATCGAGAACTTCGTAGCTGCGCCCGTTCGGCAATGTTTCGCGGTACTGGCGCACCTGCGTAATCCGGCCAAACGCATCCGGCATCGGAAAATCGGCAACCCGCTCGCGCCGCACGGGCTGGCCATTCAAATGCAGCATGCCGCCAATCATCTGGACGCGATCACCAGGCATGCCGATGATGCGCTTGATGTAGTCGGTCTCATTGTCCTTTGGCAGCTTGAACACAGCAACATCGCCGCGTTCGGGCT
>JAIYEB010000317.1 GCA_027487195.1 Hyphomicrobiales bacterium
AACCCCGCCGCCCAGCCCGGCGATTTCATTGCCGAAACCCTGCCACCCATGGATTTCGGCCGTATCGCTGCCCAGTCGGCCAAGCAGGTCATTGTGCAGAAGGTGCGCGATGCCGAGCGTGATCGTCAGTATGACGAGTTCAAGGATCGTATTGGCGATATCGTGAACGGTCTCGTGAAGCGTGTTGAGTACGGCAACGTGATTGCCGATCTCGGTCGCGGCGAAGCGATCGTGCGCCGTGATGAGCTCTTGCCGCGCGAAGTGTTCAAGCCTGGCGACCGCATCCGCGCCTACGTCTACGACGTGCGCCGCGAGCAGCGCGGCCCGCAGATCTTCCTGTCACGCACGCATCCCATGTTCATGGCGCGCCTGTTCGGCCAGGAAGTTCCGGAAATCTATGACGGCATTGTCGAGGTGAAGGCGGTTGCCCGCGACCCCGGATCGCGCGCCAAGATCGCCGTGATCTCACGCGACAGCTCGATTGACCCGGTCGGCGCCTGCGTTGGTATGCGTGGCAGCCGCGTTCAGGCCGTCGTCGCCGAGCTTCAGGGCGAAAAGATCGACATCATTCCGTGGTCACCTGACGCGGCCAACTTCATTGTCAACGCACTCGCACCTGCGGAAGTTTCCAAGGTTGTGCTTGATGAAGAAGCCGAGAAGATCGAAGTGGTTGTGCCTGACGATCAGCTGTCGCTGGCGATTGGCCGGCGTGGACAAAACGTCCGTCTTGCCTCCCAGTTGACGGGCTGGAACATCGACATTTTGACAGAGGCCGAAGAGTCCGAGCGCCGCCAGCGCGAATTCACTGCACGCACCCGGCTGTTCATGGATTCGCTCAACGTCGACGAGGTTGTCGGTCAACTCCTGTCGACCGAAGGCTTCTCAACGGTGGAAGAGTTGGCCTACACGGACCTCTCAGATCTGTCCTCGATTGAAGGCTTTGACGAGGAAACCGCTCAGGAAATCCAGAACCGCGCCCTTGGCTTCATCGCAAGGATCGAGGAAGAGCTTGATACCGAGCGGCGCAAGTATGGTGTCGAGGACGCCATGTTGGATGTGCCGGGCATCACGAAGAAGATGGCGGCAGCCCTCGGCAAGCGTGGCGTCAAGACCGTCGAGGATCTCGCGGACTGCGCGACAGACGATCTCATCGGCTGGGTCGAGCGGGTCGGAACCGAGAACAAGCGCCATCCCGGCGCGTTGGAAGGCTTCGAGGTCTCAACCCTGGAAGCCGAGCGGCTCATTCTCGAGGCGCGTGTCGCAGCGGGCTGGTTGAAGCCGGAAGATATTGTGCAGCCAACGGTCGAAGAGCCTGCGGCGGAACCGGCACAGAGCTAGGAACTGAACACAGGTGGGCGCGCTGGCCTTGTCGACTGGAAGCACGGAGGCGGAAGGGTTGGTCGATGAGACCGATGCTGGCAAGCCGCGCGCGCTGACAGTCCGGACCTGCGTTGCCACGCGTGTTCAGCGCCCGGTGGGCGAACTGATACGGTTTGTGGTCGATCCTTCAGGCCAGTTGGTGCCGGACCTGAAGGCTGTCCTGCCAGGGCGCGGCGTCTGGGTCAGTGCGACCTCTGAAGCCATTCGCCTTGCGCTCAAGAAAAAGGCCTTCGCGCGCGGTCTCAAACGCGAGGTGACGATCACGGGCGATCTTGCGGACAGCGTTGACGCGCTTTTGACCGAGCGTGCCCGCCAGGCCCTCGCAATTGCGAACAAGGCTGGCGAAGTTGTCACCGGGTCTGCAAAGGTTGAAGCAGCGGCGCGTGCGGGAGCGGTTGCGCTTCTTCATGCCGCTGATGCATCTGAAGATGGCGCTCGCAAGCTCGACAGGCTACATAACGGCCTGGTTTTCGGGCTTCTCGACGGCCCGGATTTGGATTTGGCGCTTGGACGCGCCAATGTGGTACATGTTGCGCTTGTCGGTGGCCCCGCGAGCGCGGCCTGTATCGAACGCTTTCACATGCTTCTGCGCTATCGCGCTGGTGCCAACGATGATACGACCACCGCCGCATTGGCGCCGGTGGCTGCTCCTGCGGGAACGGGTAGGGAATGAGCGATACGACCAAGACCGAAGATCAAGCAGCGTCAGGGACGCCGCAGAAGACACTGACGCTCAAAGCGCCGACGGGACAACCGGCGGTAGTGCGCCAGAACTTCTCCCATGGCCGCAGCAAGGCCGTGGTGGTCGAGGTGCACAAGAAGCGTAAGTTCGGGCCGGACGGCAAGCCGATCCCGGATCGTCCGGTGACGTCCAATCTGTCCCAGCCCGCGCGCCCGGCCCCTGTGCTGGCACCGCCGGCCGTGGTTCTTCCGCCACCTCCACCGCGCACGGTTATGCCGGTGCGCGAAGCCGAGCCGGCAGCCCCCCCGGTGGCGGCCGAGCCCGCACCCGTTGTTGCGGAAGCGCCCGTCGTCATGGCACCCGAGCCGGTGGTTGTCGTCGCGCCGGTTGTTGCGCCGGCACCTGTTGCCCCCGCACCCGCACCCGCACCCGCACCCGCACCCGCACCAGTGGTTGCAGCAGCACCGGTCGTCGCCCAGCCGGCAACGCCGGTTGCAAAGTCGCAGGCGCCGCAACAGCAGCAACCAACCTTTACCCGTGCTCCAGAACCACAGCGCTCAGCGCCGCAGCCACAGCGCAGCGGAGGTCCGTCCCAGCGCGGCGGCTACGACCAGCGCCGTCAGGGCAGCGGGCCGTCGGGCAGTTCAGGTGGCCAGCAACGCACGCAAGCCCCGGCCAATCGTGGCGGAATGGTTCTGCGCGAACTCTCGGAAGCCGAGAAGTCGATGCGCGGCCAGATCCTGCAGGAAGCGCGTGCCCGCGAAGCCGAGGATCGCACCCGCGCTGACGAGGAACGTCGCCGGCGCGTCGAGCTTGACGACCTGCAGCGCAAGGAGCGCGAAGCCGCCGAGCAGCGCAAGAAGGACGAGGAAGATCGTCGTCGTTTCGCCGAAGAAACCAAGCGCCGCGCAGAAGCCGAGGCGCGTCGTCGTCTTGGCGAGGGCACACCAGCACCTGGCGGTGCCGGCGCAGGCCAACGCAGCGCAAGCCCCGGTCCGCGTGGCGGAGCTGTCACACCTGCGATGATGGGTGGGCGAACCGCCACACCTGGAACGCCCGGTGCAGCAGCCGTGGCACGCCCGTCCGGAGCGCGTCCGGTCAGTGAAGCTTTCCCCGCGAGGGCTGCCGTTGACGAGGATGATGAACGTCCACGCGTTGGTGGCGCCAAGCGGCCAATGCGACCTGGCGTTGCCGTCAAGCCGGAGCGGCGCGACCCGCCGCCGGTCACCGGCGCCAAGCGCATCACACTCACCAACGCGCTCCTTGAAGAAGATGCGCGCACGCACTCCGTCGCCGCATTCCGGCGCCGTGTGCAGCGCGAAAAGCGTAAGATGCTCGGCGATCAGCCGCGGGAGAAGATTGTGCGTGAGGTTGTCATTCCTGAGACGATCACGATCCAGGAACTGGCGAACCGTATGTCGGAACGTGCGGTTGATGTGATCCGCCTGCTGATGAAGCAGGGCCAGATG
Organism: Hyphomicrobiales bacterium; assembly: GCA_027487195.1. Classification (GTDB taxonomy): domain Bacteria; phylum Pseudomonadota; class Alphaproteobacteria; order Rhizobiales; family UBA4765; genus JAIYEB01. The sequence continues at coordinate 3,532 of JAIYEB010000317.1, forward strand.
GCAAAGATCACCGATGTGATCGATGCTGATACGGCCCAGCTCATCGCCGAGGAAATGGGCCACAGCGTCAAGCGCGTTGCCGAGTCTGACATCGAAGAGGGTCTGTTCGACGAGGTCATCGTCGATGAGATCCTTCTGCCGCGCCCCCCCGTCGTGACCATCATGGGGCACGTCGATCACGGCAAGACCTCGCTTCTCGATGCGCTGCGCAAGACAAACGTGGTTGCAGGCGAAGCCGGCGGCATTACGCAGCATATCGGCGCCTATCAGGTGACGTCGCCTTTGGGCGGCAAGATCACCTTTGTCGATACGCCAGGCCACGAGGCCTTCACGGCCATGCGGGCCCGCGGCGCCAAGGTGACGGATATCGTCGTTCTGGTCGTTGCGGCCGATGACGGCGTCATGCCCCAGACGGCTGAGGCGATCAGCCATGCCCGCGCGGCCAAGGTGCCGCTCATTGTGGCGATCAACAAGATCGACAAGCCCGACGCCAATCCGGACAAGGTGCGCGCCGAGCTGCTCCAGTACGACATTCAGGTCGAGTCCATGGGCGGCGAAACGCTCGAAGTGGCTGTTTCGGCGCTGAAGAAGACCAACCTCGACAAGCTTCTGGAAGTTCTGCAGCTCCAGTCCGAAGTTCTGGATCTGAAGGCGAATCCCAACCGGCCAGCCGAGGCGATTGTTGTCGAAGCCAAGCTCGACAAGGGCCGCGGACCGGTTGCGACCGCCATCATCCAGCGCGGAACACTGCGCGTTGGCGATATCGTGGTTGCTGGCTCGGTCTGGGGCCGCGTCCGCGCCCTGATCGACGAAACCGGCAGCCAAACGGCGGAAGCGACACCTTCGATGCCGATCGAAATCCTCGGCTTTGCAGGGGTTCCCGAAGCGGGTGACCGACTGGCGGTTGTGTCGAGCGAAGGCCGGGCGCGCGAGATTGCAGACTATCGTGATCGCAAGCGTCGTGAGAAGGCGCAGGCGCGTCTTGCAGGCGGCCGCACGTCCATGGCCGACATGATGAGCCAGCTGCGCGCAGGCGCAGGCAAGAAGGAAATGACGCTGCTCGTGAAGGGCGACGTTCAGGGCTCTGTCGAAGCCATTCAGGGTTCGCTGGAGAAGATCGGCAATGATGAGGTGGGCAGCCGCGTGATCCTGTCTGGCGTCGGTGCAATCACCGAGTCGGATGTGACACTGGCCGCAGCCTCCAAGGCTGTGATCATCGGCTTCAATGTCCGCGCCAACCGTGAGGCGCGTGAAGCAGCCGAACGCGAGGGCATCGAGATTCGCTACTACAACATCATCTACGATCTCGTGGACGATGTGAAACAGGTGATGTCCGGCATGCTTGCGCCGACACGGCGCGAGGAAATCATCGGAAACGCCGCGATCCTCGAAGTGTTCAGCATTACGAAGTTCGGCAAGATCGCCGGCTGCCGCGTCACGGATGGCAAGGTCGAGCGCGGGGCGGGTGTTCGCCTGTTGCGCGACAACGTTGTGGTCCATCAGGGCAAGCTCTCGACGCTCAAGCGCTTCAAGGACGATGCGAAGGAAGTCGTTGTTGGCCAGGAGTGCGGCATGTCCTTCGAGAATTACCAGGACATGCGCCCTGGTGATGTCATCGAGTGCTATCGCGTCACGGAAGAAAAACGCTCGTTGTAGCATCAACCCATTGCCGGGCGGGAACACCGCCTGGCCGCTGTCCGGGTCCAAGCCCCGGGGATGGCGGGAGAAAACATGTCCAAGACCCAATCCAGCAACGCGCCAAGCCAGCGCCAGCTGCGCGCGGCAGAGTTGATCCGCCACGCGCTTGCCGAGGCATTGCAGCGCGAAACCTTTGGCGAAAAGCTGCTTGATGGCGGCAGGATCACCGTACCCGAAGTGCGGCTGTCGCCCGACATGAAGCACGCGACGGTCTACGTGATGCCGCTCGGCGGGCGCGATGTCGCGGCTTCTCTCACTGCGCTGCACCGCCAGAGAAAATTCCTGCGTGGCTACGTCGCGAAGAAAGTGGCCATGAAGTACATGCCCGACCTGCACTTTCGTGAAGATGAGACCTTTGCCGAGGGTGACCGGATCGATCGCATTCTCGCCTCACCCGAAGTGCGCCGCGACACGCGCGATGCCGGAAAGTCTGAAACGTGAGCAAGCCAAGGTCAGACAAGCGCGAGATCAATGGCTGGCTTGTGCTCGACAAGCCGCGCGACATCACCTCAACACAGGCCGTTGGCGCCGCGCGCTGGGCCATGCGGGCCAAGAAGGCCGGGCATGCCGGCACGCTGGATCCTTTGGCCACAGGGGTGTTGCCTATTGCCTTTGGTGAGGCCACCAAGACCGTATCGCACGCCATGGACGGGCTGAAGCGCTATCGCTTCACCGTGACATGGGGCACGGAAACCGACACGGATGATGTTGAGGGTCGCGTGATGGCTTCAAGCCCGCTTCGCCCCACGCGGGCCGCGATCGAAGCGATCCTTCCGGAATATCTCGGCACCATCCAGCAGGTTCCGCCCAAATTCTCTGCGATCAAAATCGATGGCGAACGCGCCTATGATCTCGCACGCGATGGCGAGGACGTGGAGTTGCAGGCGCGCAACGTCGAAGTTCACGCCCTTGCGCTGATCGATACCCCTGATGCCGACCGTTCCGTCTTTGAATGCGAATGCGGCAAGGGCACCTATGTGCGCGCGCTGGCGCGGGACATGGGACGTGATCTCGGCTGCCTTGGGCACATATCGCAGCTCAGGCGCACGCGGGTTGGCGCATTTGATGAATCCATGGCGGTCGATCTTGAAGCCGTCAAAGCCCTGCGCGAAGGCGCACCCGGCGATGAGGCGGCCCTGCTGCTGCCGATCGAGGTTGCGCTTGATGGTCTTGTCGGCGTTGCCATCGATCGCGGCGCAGCCGACCGTATCCGCAGGGGCCAGTCAGCCATCCTGCGCGGACGTGATGCGCCGGTGGTTGAGGGCGAAGCCTACGCCACCTGCTTTGGCGACCTCGTGGCGATTGGCCTCGTCGAGCGGGGCGAATTTGTTCCAAAGCGCGTGTTTAATCTGCCGGGAGTGCGTTAGGTGACTTCGATTGATCATGTCGTGTTCGATATGGGCAATGTGTTTGTGCGCTGGGACCGGCGCAATCTCTACGCCAAGATTTTCACGGACCCGAAGGAATGCGACTGGTTTCTCGACCATGTCGCGACGCTCGCCTTCAACCATACCCTCGATATGGGCAGGGACTGGGACGAAGCGGTCGAAACACTTGCCGGCGCACATCCAAAGTATCGCGCCGAGATCATAGCCTACCGCGACCGGTGGGCTGAAATGATCGGTGGGCCGGTGCCGGGCACCGCGGATCTGGCCCGCGGCCTGAGGGCTGGCGGCTATCAGCTGCATCTCCTGTCAAACGTCGCGAGCAACCGGTTCTATGAGCTTGAAGAGCATTTTCCGGTGCTGAAAATGTTCACATCAAAAGTGCTGTCAGGGGACGTTCGCCTGGCAAAGCCGGAACCGGAGATCTATCGGGTCCTGCAGCGCCAGGCCGGTTTCGATCCGGCCCGCACGGTGTTCATCGACGATCTGCCGGCCAACTGTGAAACAGCGCGCAGCCTCGGATGGCATGCCGTACTGTTTGAAGATTGCCCCAAGGCCATCCATGATCTGCGCCAGCTCGGCGTTTTGATCCCCTGATGCGACTGATTTTTCCCTTTTGGCAGGGTTCGCAGGCACTGTTCTGCACGACAGGGCAGAGTAGTTCTGGACAGCATGGCCTGATGATGGTATCCGCCGTGCCGACGTGCGAGATGGAAGTCTTCTGCGCGCGATGACGTTTTCACAGGGCCGATGGCTTGAAGCCGGACAGCCTATAGATCAGTTACCCCAGGAAAGACCAGGAACCGCACAGTGCAGGTCATTGTCCGCGACAACAACGTTGAACAGGCTCTCAAGGCCCTGAAGAAGAAGATGCAGCGCGAAGGCATCTTCCGTGAAATGAAGCTCCGCGGTCATTACGAGAAGCCATCGGAAAAGCGCGCCCGCGAGTCCGCTGAAGCGGTTCGTCGTGCACGCAAGCTGGCCCGCAAGCGCCTGCAGCGCGAAGGCCTGCTCCCGCCGACGAAGAAGCCGGTCATTACGCGCTAAACGGTTGAGCCCGCTGAACTCGGCGGGCGCATCATTCGTCAGTGCGAATTCAGCTCGCTGGCGACTAAGGCGAACGTCGTTCGCCAAGGACCGGGGCGAGCCAGCTTCGCCAGGGTCTGGACATGGTGGCATCCGGCTTCACGTCTTCTCAACCTGATCCCGGCACGTTTCCGTCTCCAGGAATGAAACAGGTGCGATGATCATGGCCAGGCCTCAAACAACCCGATCGATCGTTGGCCGCGCAGCCGCTCTGTTTATCGCTGCGCTCGCGCTGTCAGGGTGTGTGTCGAGCGGTGGCCTGACGGGCGCTGGCGAAGATGACGGCATCAATCCAGCTGCCAATATCGAAAGCCTGACGCAGGTCATCCAGCGCAATCCGCGCAATGCCCATGCCCTGAACGTTCGCGGCACAGCCTTTGCCAACGCCGGGCGTCTGAATGAAGCGCTGGCCGATTTCGCTGCGGCGCTCACGGTTGATCCAAGCTACGTGCAGGCGCTGAACAATCGCGCCATCCTGTACCGGCGGACCAATCAGAACGCCCTCGCCATGGCGGACTACAGCCGCGCCATCGACATCAATCCGAACTATCAGCCAGCCCTCGTGGGCCGTGGCACGCTGAACCGCAGGGCTGGTCGTATCGAGGAAGCGCTTGCCGATTTCGAGCGCGCGATCCGCATCCGCGCCGACGACCCGCAGGCGTTTCATAACCGCGGCCTGATCTACCAGAGCCGTGGCCGGCATGATTTTGCCGTCGACGACTTCACGACAGCCATCGGTCTGTCACCGCGCGCTCTGGAATCCTATTTCGCCCGCGGGCTCTCAAACCTGGCACGCAATGAGAACAAGCTTGCCGGCGAAGACTTTACCGAAGCCGTCCGCATTGACCCCTCCTTCACGGATGGTTGGGCGCATCGTGGATTGGCGCTGGAGCGGCTTGGTGAACGCTCCGAAGCCCTGAACGCCTATTCCAGCGCTCTCGGCCGCGATGAAGGCAATCAGGTCGCGCGTGAAGGATTTGCCAGGTTGCAGGGTCGCCCGGCGGCTCAGCCAGCGTCAGCAAACCCATTTGGCGGACTGTTCGGTAACCGATAGTCGGTCCCGAACCTACCCGGCAAGACAGGCCCAATTGCTATTGCGAATGACCGGCTCACGCGCTTTGCGCGTGCGGCTTACCGCCGGTTGGATGAGCGCGTGAGGCTGCGGCGGACGAGCCAGGCTGTGAGGCCTGCACTGAGCGCAAGGCCAATCGACAGCGCGCCGGCGAGAACGCCGCGCCCGACCGGAAGCGCCGCCCCTGATGACGCTGCATGTGCGGCCTCAAGACCTGCAATGCACATCGCCGCTGTGATGACGCCTGCCAAACCCCACACACAGGCCAGGCGCACGACGCGCCGGCGCAAATCGCCACGGGCCGCCGCAAGGTCCATCTCTGCGATGTTCCAGCCCTCGACCTGCCCACGAAACAGCGTAGCCATCACTATCCCCGTCTTCATCAAAGCGCATACGAATCAGCGCAGTGACTGAAAGATGCCAGTGGAAAGTGGCGTGATTTTTCTCCGGGAATGGCCGAATTGCGGCGTCAGCCGTAGCGGATCTTGAGACCCACGATCAGCGAAACCAGCATCAGCGTTATGGCATTGGCGCCAATGACAGGCACGCTCCAGATCAGGATGCCATAGGCAAGCCAGAGGGCAGATCCGACAGCCAGCGCGCCATAGGCCGGCAGCGAAACGGCACTCGAGTCCCGTGTTTTCAGGATGCGCAACACCTGCGGCACCCAGCAAAGGGTGGTGATCACGGCGGCAGTGGTTCCGAGAATCTCGACAGCAAGCGACATGGCCCGGGGTGTAGTGCGATTTGCTGGAGAGTTAAATTGGAATGGCGCTGGAATGTTCGATTTGTCGCTGGGTCTTCGCGCGGGCGCCATCAGCTTTCATCCCGCTCCGGATCAGGTGCCAGCGGCCCGGCGTTGGGTGCAGTGCCCTCAGCCAGCAACCGCTCCAGGGTTTCGAGATGGTCTGCCTCCCCTGATGGCTTGTCCCAGCGGATCCGGTTGATCCGGGGAAAGCGCATGGCAATTCCGGACTTGTGGCGGGTCGAGCGCTGCAAGCCCTCAAACGCGACCTCAAGCACCAGGCCGGTGCTCGCCGAATGCGCCACCTCGCGCACGGGGCCGAACCGGTTGGTGGTGTTATCGCGCACGAACCGATCGAGCTTTTTCAGTTCCTCGTCCGTGAAGCCGGAATAGGCCTTGCCCACCGGCACGATGCGGTCGCCCTGCCACACGCCGAATGTATAGTCGGAGTAGAAGGATGAGCGCTTTCCGTGGCCGCGCTGCGCATACATCATGACGCAGTCAACAAGCCGGGCCACGCGCTTCCATTTCCACCACAGACCCTTTGGGCGACCCGCAAGATAGGGCGCGTCATGGCGCTTGAGCATCAGGCCTTCGCGTGAGGCGTCGGCTCCGGCCCGGATATCAGCCAGCTCATTGGCGTCGGCAAACGGGATCAGCTCCGACAGGTCGACGGCAGCAGGACGTTCACGCGCAATGAACGCCTCAAGCCGTTGTCGACGCTGAACGAACGGAAGCGACCTGAGATCCTCGCCGCCTTCCACGAGGATGTCATAGGCGCGAACGATGACCGGATAGGCGCTCATCATCTTGGCCGAGACGCTTTTGCGATTGAGCCTTTGCTGCAGATCGCCAAAAGGGCGAACGCCGCCCGCATCGGCCACCAGAAGCTCGCCATCGATGCTGGCATCAAAGGTCAGTGTCCAAAGGAGATCCGGAAATCCAGCCGAAATGTCGTCGCCCGTGCGCGTGTAAAGCCGGGCCACTCGATGCTCCTGATCCCCGGCCGCAACCGCCTGAACCCGAATGCCATCCCATTTCCATTCCGCAGCATACGTCTCCGGCGTAATGCCATCGAGGTCGGCGTCCTCCAGGGGGTGGGCACGCATGACTGGGCGAAACGGGGCGGGATCGCGCTGCTGAGGCTTGTCAGCCTTCCCCTCGGCCCATGCGAAGAGCTCGGTATAGGGCGGCGAAAGCCCATGCCACACCTCTTCGATCTCATCCGGATCGAGCGTTCCAAGTGCGGCAACGGCGGTCTTTGCCAGCCGCGCCGAGACGCCAATGCGAAGCCCGCCCGTGATGAGCTTGAGGCAGGCCCAGCGGCCGGTTTCATCCAGCGCATCAAGAAGGCTTGCCAGCTTTTGCGGCAGCTCGCTGCGGCTTGCCGTGTTCAGCGTCTCGACCACTTCGAGGAGGGTCGGTTCGTGGTTGAGACCAGGGCGCACCGGCCAAAGCAGTGCCACCGTTTCCGAGAGATCGCCGACATAGTCGTAGGACATGCGGAACAGGACCGGATCGACCCGCTCTTCGATCAACGCCCGCACGAGCCCGGCCTTGGCATTTCGAAACACCAGACCACCAGTCATGGCCGCAAGCGCAAGCCCACGCTCCGGATCAGGCGTTTCGCGAAAGTGTGCCGTGATCAGCCGTGTCTTTGCGTTGCGGCGCGGCTCGTAGGCGAGCCGGTCGAGAAGAGCTGCAAAGCGGTTCATTCCGCCTCCTCATCACCGTAGCCAACGAGATGGAGGGGTTTGGCAGGCAACCCGCGCA
>JAIYEB010000344.1 GCA_027487195.1 Hyphomicrobiales bacterium
CGGTAGCCCGTAGAGCGGCAGGCGCTGTCCTGCGCTCTTCGCAGGGTCGCTTGCGGGGTGACAAGAAGGCCGGGGTCTTGAGGACTCCGGCCTTTTGTCTGTGCAGCAAGTGTTGGCCACAGGTGCCGTTCCCGGCATGTGGGGCGCTGCCGATTGCGTGCTCGTCTGAACGCTCGATTGCATGCAAGACGATGCAGAGCGCTCGGTCTGTCGCCCGGACCTTCGCTGAGTTGGCGCAATTCCGTATGCGACTGGGTTTCGCAGACATTGGGTTTTGCCTGCGGCGAAGCGGTTCGCTGCGCCCCCGATTTCGGCGCAGCATGTCAGGGAGCCGGCCTGATCCTTTGCAGGGATAGGTTCCAGTTCCAGGTTTTACGGCCGTTTTCGAGTTCGTAACTGGCTTCTGCGCGCCCGGTCCTATCGCGTCGCCAGACGGAAGCTGCGGATTTCGGAGGGTTCGAGCGCGCGCTCGCTGTCTGGTGGAACCTCATCGCCCAACGCAATCAGGGCCGGATCGACGCCCATATCGCGATAAAATCCCGCGAGATACCCAAGCAATCTCGAGCGGCGCTCCGGGTCAAGCTCGACAGGCCGACCGCCGCTGTCGCGGCCGTGCAGGCGATGGACACTCACGCGCGCACCCGGGGCCACGCTGCGCTCGATGCCGCCAGCCAAAGCGTGCACACATGCCGAAGCGCACTGCGCCTGTGGCGCGACATGCGCCGACAATCCCGCTTCACGAATAGCCACACCCAACGCAACCGCACCGGTCACAACACCGCCGGGGCTGTCGAACACAACGCGGGTCGTGCCGGGATGGGCGTCATACGCTGCGCGGAACTGACGGAAGCTCGTGGGTGAAATCACGCCCTGCGCCATGAGCGCGTCGCCGATTGCGGAAAACCGCATCTCAGACGCGTGGGAAGGCGTCTGCAGCCCATACGCAAGACCGGAAAGGACCACTGCCACCACCCAACGCGCCATCGATACGACCCCTGCAAGTCCGGGCCGCCAGCCGGAGAAGGTTATCGAAGCGTAAACAGGTGTGTGAGTCGAATCCCTATTCAGGATGAAAGGTTAAAGATTGATCGATTTTTGTTAAGAGTCGCGGTCTGGCAAAGGCGCTGTGGTCTGGCCTGGGGAAAGAGCGCCAGCGCCAGCGCATTTTTGCCTGCAAAGGTCGAAATCGACAGCTTAAGTCCTTGTTTTGTCGCATGTTGTTGCGAAGTCCGGCTTCCACTTCCGCGCAACATGTTCTAAAGCGCAGGCATGAAACAGGACGCTTTGACGCCCGCTGCGAGCGGCGACACGTGGACGCTTGCGCGGCGGCTGTGGCGTGACTGGGTGCGGCCCTACCGCTCGACCCTCGCCATCACGCTCGTTTTCATTCTGGGTGTTGCGGGATCGACCGCGAGCTATCCGCTTGTGATCAATTGGGCATTCGAGCGGTTTGCAGCAAACGACACCGCTTCGCTCGCCTGGATCCCGGTGCTCGTGATTTTCGTCACGGCGCTGAAAGGCGCGACCCTGTATGGTCAGGTCTCAACCACCAATCGCGTGGCGTCTGCGGTGGTGCGCGACATGCAGGCAGCCATGCTCGACCGGCTCGTCAAGGCCGATCTGCTGCAACTCGGGCGCGAGGCGCCTGCTGCGCTGGCCCAACGCTTTTCGACGGATCTGACTTTCGTTCAAACCGCGCTCAATCGCTCGATCACAAGCCTGATCCGCGATGTTGCCATGATCCTTGCCCTGCTTGGGACCATGCTGTGGCTGGATTGGCAGCTGGCCTTGGTCAGCTTCCTGCTTTTGCCTGTGGCAGCCTGGCCGATCGCGGCAATCGGCGAGCGCCTGCGCCGAACCGCGCGCGCAACCCAGCAGCAGACCGGCGACATGGCCTCATTCCTGACCGAGAGCCTGGCTGGTGCGCGCATGGTCAAGACCTACCGGCTGGAAGCGGATGTCTCGCGACGGGGCCAGTCGGTATTTGAAAGCCTGCATACCCTGCGTGTGCGGGCTGCGAACGCTGCGGGCCGGGTTGAGCCTATTCTGGAGGCGCTGGGTGGCTTTGCCGTGGCCATCATCCTGGTCCTCATTGGATGGCGGCTTGGGACGGGCGGCTCAACCCTTGGCCAGTTCACAGGGTTTGTGTCTGCCCTGTTGATTGCGGCCCAGCCGATGCGCTCGCTTGGCAACGTCAATGCGGTGGTTCAGGAGGGCATGGCTGCAGCGCAACGCATCTTCGCCATTCTGGATCGCGCACCGGATATCCACGACGCGCCAGGCGCTGTGGCGCTTGATGCGCAGGGCGGCGCGGTGACGCTGGAGAACGTGACGTTTCGCTACGGCACTGGCGAAACGGCGCTCGTCAACGTGTCGTTGCATGTGCCGGCGGGCAAGACGGTCGCGCTGGTCGGGCGATCCGGCGCCGGAAAATCGACGATCTTCAACCTCGTGCCGCGCCTTGCGGATGCCAGCGAAGGCCGGGTTCTGGTGGATGGTCAGGACGTGCGAACCCTGACGCTTTCCTCGCTGCGGGACTCGATTGCGCTCGTGTCGCAGGATGTTGTGCTGTTTGATGACACGATCGCTGCCAATATCGGGTTTGGGCGCGCGGGCGCATCGCGTTCAGACATTGAGGCTGCGGCCCGGGCGGCTGCGGCCCATGAGTTCATCACGGCCCAGCCCGAGGGGTATGACACCGTTGTTGGCGACCGGGGTGGCAAACTGTCGGGCGGCGAGCGCCAGCGCATTGCGCTTGCAAGAGCGATCTTGAGGAACGCGCCGATCCTGCTTCTGGATGAAGCCACGTCTGCGCTCGATGCTGAATCTGAAAGCCTCGTGCAGGCAGCACTCGACCGGCTGTCCACCGGCCGCACGACGCTGGTGATCGCGCACCGCCTGTCGACCGTGCGCCGGGCTGATCTGATCGTGGTCATGGATCGTGGGCAGGTGGTCGAACAGGGCACCCATGAGGCGCTGATTGCCGGAAATGGCGCCTATGCGGCGCTCTATCGGCTGCAGTTTACCGGGGATGCTGCATGAGCTCTGACGGCGCAGGCGCTGGCGTTGTTCAACGCTATCAGGCGCTGGTTGATGCCGGCACGATCGGGGATGATGCCGCCCAGCGCGTTGTTGCCTCGCAATTGGACTGGCTCGCGGGTCTTTTGACTGCCCCTCCCCCACGACAGGGCTTCTTCAACGGCCTGTTTGGCCGCAAGCCGGAAGCGCCGGGGGCCCGCGGCCTCTACATTTTTGGTTCGGTCGGGCGCGGCAAATCCATGCTGATGGATCTGTTTGTCGCAACCCTCGAGATTCAGAAAAAGCGTCGGGTTCACTTCCACGACTTCATGCAGGATGTGCACAAGCGCGTGCATGCCCATCGCCAGATGCTGGCCAGCGGACAAACCAAGCAGGGAGATCCAATTCCTCCTGTCGCTGATGCTTTGGCGCGCGATGCCCGTGTGCTGTGCTTTGATGAGTTTGCCATCACCGATATTGCCGATGCAATGATCCTTGGACGGCTGTTTGAAGCGCTGTTCACGCGTGGGGTCATCGTCGTTGCGACGTCAAACGTGCACCCGTCAAATCTCTACAGGGATGGGCTGAAGCGCGACAATATCCTGCCCTTCATTGCGCTTCTGGAAGCCCGGATGGACATTGTCGAACTTCGGGCGCGGACAGATTTTCGCATGGAAAAGCTCGGCCGAGCCCCGGTCTGGATGGTCCCCCTGTCGCCCGAGACGCGCCAGGCGATGGATCAGGCCTGGGCGCGTGTGGCCGGGCCGGGCGAGGGCGTGCCGATCAGTTTGCCTGTGCTTGGCCGGACGCTTGAGATTGCGCGCTCGGGCATGGGCGCTGCGCGCTTTTCGTTTCGCGAGCTTGTCGAGAAACCACTCGGCGCGGCCGATTTTCTCGCCATTGCAGAGGCGTTCCACACTGTATTGATCGATGACATCGAGCCGATCCCGGCGCTTGAGCGCAATGTCGCCAAGCGCTTCATTACGCTCATCGATGCGCTTTATGACCACCGGGTGAAGCTGGTGGCCTCAAGCTCCGTTGGAGCGGAAGCGCTTTATCCCGATGGTACGGGCCGTGAGGGCTTTGAGATGGAACGCGCCATCTCGCGACTGATTGAAATGCGCGCTGACAGCTATCTCGCCCTGCCGCATCTGACCCGAACCGATGATCATTTCGTGGCAGTCGAGACCTGATCTAGCGCAGCAGCACAAAGACTTCGGTTTGCAGGTCCATCGGTGCGGTGTTGCGCGGTGTGTTCATGTAGCGCTCGACAAACAGTTCACGGATGTCGAGGACTTTGTCCTCCACGAAGGTCTCGATCTCGGCGTAGGTTTCTTCCAGCGACTCATAGCTGCCGACATGGCGCACGCGGATGGCGCGGCCAGCCGGGCTTGACCCGAGTTGAAGACCAGGCACAGCCGCAGGCGGGCGGGTTGCGACAGGCAACATCATGTCTGCGGCAAAGCGCTGGTCGTCGATCTCGACAAAAACTGCGAAGGGCGGGCCAATGGCCGTGATCCCGGCCCGGAACGCAGCAGCGTTGAGGTCCGAAAGGCCGCGATCAAGCAGCGCAATCATGTCATCTGGCGCTCCCCGGACGCGTCGATACACGACAGGCCCGGCAATCAGTTCGACCTCGTCGACAGGAATGCCGGACACGGTCGTGCCGAGCGTGCGCAGTTCGACCGCAAATCCGCGTGTGGCAGGAGCTGCAGGCGTCTGCACCATTGGCGGTGCGGCGGGAGCAGGCGTCTGCACCACTGGCGGCGCGGCGGGCGCAGGCGTTTGAACCACCGGCGGCGCGGCGGGTGCAGGCGTTTGAACCACTGGCGGTGCGACGGGCTCAGGCGTCTGAACCACTGGCGGCGCGGCGGGCTCAGGCGTTTGTGCCACTGGCGGTGCTGGTGGCAGCGTCTCAACGGCAACCGGCGGTGCAGCCGGTGCCGTCACGGTTGGTGGCGTTGGGGGTGCTTCAGCCGGCGCAGGCACCTGCGCCATGGCGACGGTGGCCAGAAGAAGGGCTGAAAAAACGAGTGGGGAGCGCATCATCCGTCTATTCTAGCACGTCGTGAGGCCGTGGAAAGCTTCACCCCGCGCCCGGCAGGGACTATAGGGGCTCATGGAGAGCATGGCTTGAGCGCACTGACGGACCGCCCCTTCTGGAAGATGAACGGCATTGGCAACGAAATCCTCGTTGTTGATCTGCGCGGCGTGGACGGTTTTGTCACGGCGGAGGAAGCCCGTTTGCTTGCCGCGCGTGCCGATACCCGTTTCGACCAGATGATGGTCCTGCACGATCCGCGCTCCGACGGCACCCAGGCCTATGTGCGTATTCTCAACGCCGACGGGTCGCAGGCCGGCGCTTGCGGCAATGGCATGCGCTGTGTCGGTTGGGTTCTCGCCCGTGACGGCGAGGCCGATATGGCGGCTGAAACGCGGGCTGGAACCTTGTCGATCGAGCGCATCGCGGCGGACATCTTCACCGTCGACATGGGCCCACCCGGACTTCAATGGAGCGATGTGCCGTTGTCCGAGCCGTTTCAGGACACGCGCTACATTGAACTGGAAGTTGGCCCTGTCGGGGCGCCCTTGCTGGCCCAGCCCTCGGCATTGTCCATGGGCAATCCCCACTGCGTGTTCTTTGTCGATGATCTTGAGGTTGTCGATCTTGGCCGGGTTGGGCCAATGCTCGAGCATCACCCGCTGTTTCCCGAACGCGCCAACATCTCGCTGGCAAAGGTCATTGACCGCAACACGATCGATCTCAAGGTCTGGGAGCGGGGTGCGGGTCTGACGCGGGCGTGCGGATCGGCAGCGTGCGCTGCTGCGGTTGCAGGTGTCAGGCGGCGCATGTGCGAGCGCGATGTCGATGTCAGGCTTCCAGGTGGCACCCTTCACATCCATTGGCGTGAAGACGGCCATGTCCTGATGACGGGGCCGGTCGAGCTTGAGCATGAAGGCGTGTTTGACGCCGCGTTCTTTGCAGGGCTTTTGGCATGAACCCGCGTGTTGTGCTGGCCGTTGTTGGCGCGCCGCATGGGGTTCGCGGCGAAGTGCGCGTCAAGCTGTTCTCCCAAGCTCCGGATGCGCTCACCGCCTATGGCGCGCTGTCGACAGAGGATGGACAGACGCTCATCGCCCAGTCCGTGCGGCCCATCAAGGAAGATATGGTTGTCGTGCGCTTCAAGGGTGTCAATGACCGCAGCGGCGCTGAAGCGCTGAACCGCAAGACGCTTGGCGTCCTGCGCAGCGCCTTGCCACCGCTTGAGGACGATGAACTCTACCACGCCGACCTGATCGGTCTTGCAGCCTCGACGCCGGCGGGCGTTTCCCTTGGCCACGTCATTGCCGTCCATGATTTTGGCGCAGGCGATATGCTGGAGGTCAAGGGCGAAGGGCCGAGCCAGCTCTACGCGTTCACAAAGGCCATTGTCCCGGTCATCGATGTGCAGGCCGGAACGCTGATCATCGATCCCCCCGGTGTGGTCGAGGGGGAGCAGGCGTGAGCGGGCTCTGGCGCGCAAGCGTCATCACGCTTTATCCGGACATGTTTCCCGGGCCGTTCACGCAGGCGCTGGCAGGGCGCGCGCTTGGCGAGATCTGGTCGCTTGAAACCGTGCGCCTGAGGGACTTTGGCCTCGGCAAGCACAAGACCGTTGATGATACGCCTTCGGGCGGCGGCGTTGGCATGGTGTTGCGGGCGGATGTGGTGGCGGCCTGCCTCGACAGCCTTGGCGTTGACGACCGCCCGCGCCTGCTCATGTCGCCACGCGGCAAGCCGTTGAACCAGGCGCGTGTTCGCGCGCTTTCCTCTGGTCCTGGCGTCATTCTCCTGTGCGGCCGGTTTGAGGGCGTCGATCAGCGCGTCATCGACGGGCGCAACCTCGAGGAAGTCTCGATAGGCGATTACGTGCTCTCCGGTGGTGAGATTGCTGCCATGGCCGTGCTTGATGCCTGTGTGCGCCTCCTGCCGGGCGTCATGGGCAAGGACGCCAGCGGAGAGAATGAGAGTTTTGAGGGTGGACTGCTGGAACATCCGCATTACACCCGCCCGCAGAGCTTTGAAGGTGTTGAAATCCCTGCTGTCCTGACCTCCGGCGATCATGCCAAGGTCGAGGCCTGGCGGCGTTCCGAGTCGCTCGCAGTGACAAAACAGCGCCGCCCCGACCTTTCTGGTGCAAAAGACAGGTGACGCGGCTTCTCATTTCGTGTACCGCCCACCGCTCAACTTAAAACAGCGGCCGAAACGCTGGCGGATGACCGCCGACACGGCAGGAGAGACCCCGATGAACCTTATTGCTCAGCTTGAAGCCGAAGAAGTCGCACGTCTTGGCAAGGACATTCCCGTGTTCCAGCCCGGCGACACCATGATCGTCAACGTCAAGGTCATTGAAGGCGAGCGCACCCGCGTTCAGGCCTATGAGGGCGTGTGCATTGCGCGTTCCGGCGGTGGCCTCAACGAGAACTTCACCGTGCGCAAGATCTCGTATGGCGAAGGCGTGGAGCGTGTGTTCCCGGTTCACTCGCCCATGATCGAGTCGATCAAGGTTCTGCGTCGCGGCAAGGTGCGTCGCGCCAAGCTGTATTATCTGCGTGATCGTCGCGGCAAGTCGGCGCGTATTGTCGAGCGCGCCCGTTCGGCCCCGACCACCTGAACCTCCGGACCTTTTGCTGATGAGAGCGGGCGCTGAGGCGCCCGTTTCCATGTCAGCCCGCCTGAAGCACTGATGGTTTTCCGGGATACGATGCCATGCCGCGCCTGTTTACGGGTCTGGAGATCCCCTCCGCGGTGACGCAGCGGCTGGCGACCTTGCGCACCGGGATGTTTGGTGCCCGGTTTATCGAGCCGGATGACTATCACATTACGCTCAG
>JAIYEB010000123.1 GCA_027487195.1 Hyphomicrobiales bacterium
CCCTCGCGAAAGCTCTGCCAGGACCGCCAGGCCGTGATCGATTGATCCACAGGCGCCAACGCGCGGCCGAGCAGGATCACAGCGGCAAAAAGCGCGCCGCCCGAGATCTCTCCGGCCATGACGAGGCGCGCACCGGCAAACATGATCGCCACCTGAACGCCGAGGCGCACGAGCTTTGCAAGGCCGCCAAGCCAGGCCTGACGATCGCTGACCCGACGCGTTGCCTTCAGAACATCCGCATCCTGCGCTGTCGCGCGCTGGATCAGGCCTGCTTCAAGTCCCATCGCCTTGACCGCATCGGCCGACCGGCGGGCCTCAGCAATGGTTTCCGACAGACGGCGCTGGGCCAGATTGGCTTCTTCACTCGCATGCCGCGTGAAGCGATCATTGGCCCAGGCAATTGCCAGCGCCAGAATGGCAGCGCCCGCAGCGACCTGACCGAGTTGCGGGTGGATCAACCACAAAACCAGAATGAACAGCGGTACGGTCGGGGCATCGGCGAATGTTGGAACCGCGCTCGATCCAAAGAAGCCGCGGACGTGGCGCAAATCGGTCATCAGATCCGCCGGCGGCTCTGATGCGTTGGCCTGTGCAAGTCGCGCCTCAAGGGTCGCCCTGAGCACAGGCGCCAGCAGTCGCTCTTCGACCCATTCACCTACACGTGTCAGCAGATTGACCCTGAACGTCTCGAGAAACATGGAGACCAGCAGGGCCACCATGGCAATCAATGTCAAAAATATCAGTGTTTCCACATGGCTTGATCGCAAAACGCGATCATAGACTTGCATCGTATAAAGGGGCAGCGTCAGCGCAAGGATGTTCAGTGCAAGCGTAAAGACCGCGACAACCGCAACCGCCGGCCATGTACCGCCGACAATAATGTCTCTGACACGCGAACGCATGATACGAGTTCCCCAAGATGTTTACGGTAATCCACGCCTCTTCCGGTACCAAAAGATAACCACTCGTTAACACTAATACAGCAGCGTTTCAGTCAGTGGACACTCTTGTCAAGGGACGTGGCGAAGCCATGGGGTTGCGCATCTCCATGCCAGTGATTGGCGCGGTCGGTCTTGGCCTCGTCGGTGCTGGACTTTTGCTGGCCGGCCTCACGGTCGAGCCCACGGCGCCATCGCGGCCTGCGCCCGAAGCACTGGGCCTGAGGACGCAACCAACGACGGCACCCGCTGCACATGCGCCCGTTGTTGAGACGCCGCGCATCGCACCTGAGCGACTGGACGCACTCCAGCGCCTTGAGCATTTGCTGATACAGCCCATGATCGATGTCTCGGCCATCGCTCTGCTTGAGCCTGCGCTTGCAGCGCGCCTTGTGGCCTTGCGCGCCGAACGCGAAGTGAGCGAACTCAGGCAGCGCGCGGCCCAGGAAGAAGCGGAGGCCATCGCCAGCGAGATTGCACGGGCGCGTCAGGCTTTGCCGCGTCTGGAGGCAGACCTGCGTGAGCGCATCGCGCTCAGGGCTGACGGGTTCGGTTCACGGCGCGGGCTCGAGCGTGCGCAGGCTGACCTTGAACAGGCGCGCGCTGTGTTGCGGATTGCCGAGAGCCGTGCGGGCGTTGCCACTGCCGAGCGGGCCTCGGCGCTGGCCAGGCGAGCCTCGCTCGACCTTGAGGAGCGTGATGTCGTTTCGCGCGCGGTTGCTGCGGTGCGGGCTGAACTTGCCGGCGGTCCCGAAACGACGGGAAGCCTGATCAGACGCTGAGCGCTGTTACGGCAATAGGGCTGGCGTTTCGAAACCGATCCTGCGCGGCAATCAGCGCGAGTTCCCGCGTACCTGCGCGGGCGGTTTCCTCAAACACCACAAGAATGCCTGCTGCGGTTCGGGCCAGCGCTTCCTGGAGCGACAATCCCTTCGTGATCATCGCGCAAAACAACGCTGCTGTGAAATCGCCGGACCCATTTGGGGAAAACGCCAGAGGGATACGTGGCGTGGATACGAGATAGCGCCGGCCATCCCTGTGGGATGCCAGCATCTCGACCGTTCCCTCGGGACGGTCATCGCGCGCAAAGCTTGTGACCAGGATCGTGTCTGGACCACGCCCGTGCAACAGCTCGCAGGCGCGCGCCGCAGACGCGAAATCTGTCACGGTCATGCCGCTGAGGATTTCCAGTTCGAAATGGTTTGGCGTGATGACGTCGGCGAGCGGCAGTGCATGATCCGCAAAAAAGGCCGGGATGTTGGGGCGCACAAATAGACCGCGACCAACATCGCCCATGACGGGATCGCACACCCATTTCAGGCCGGGACGCTGCGCCTTCAACCGTCTGACCCGGTCGACAACAACATGGCCAAGCGCAGCATCGCCCATATAGCCGGTGAGGACGGCTGCAAGCGAGGAAAAGCCATCCTGCGCCTCGATGCCATCGAGCAGGGCTGCAACATGTTCCGGAGAGAACACCTCGCCTGTCCAGGACCCGTAACCGGTATGGTTCGAGAACTGCACCGTGTTGATCACGATCGGCTCAAACCCGAGGCGTTCAAGCGGCAGCACTGCCGCACGGTTTCCCACCCGGCCATAGGCCACATGGGATTGCAGGGTGAGCACCGAAGGCGTTGGAGAGGTCATGTGCGGGCCTTCGAAAGGACGATGATGTTACCTGCCACGACCAGAGCCACGCCGAGGATGGCTGGGGGCGTCCAGGCGTAGTCTTCAAACACGGTCGAGATGATCAGGGCAAAGATCGGAAAGGCAATGGTCGCGTAGCCCGCGCGCGCCGGGCCAATGCGACCAAGCAAGGTCATGTACGCACCAAATGCGAGAATGGTCGAGAACACGACGTGGAACGACAAGGCCAGCGCATAGGCCGGGCGCGGATCCCAGAGGAATGACCGGCCGAGAATGAAAATCGGCACAAGGAGCCAGAGCGCGCCGTAGAGCATGCTCCAGGTGTTGCCCTGCAGGACCGGCAGACCCATGGCCTGATTTGAGCGTGAGAGCATGCTGCCGAAGGAAAACAGCAAGGTTCCGGCAAGCGCTGCGGCAAATCCGAGCAAGGCGTTCTGGTCAAAGGCGGTCGATGCAATCTTCGGCCAGAACACCAGACAGATGCCGGCAAGGCCGATTGCTGCACCCCACAGGACCTTGCCGGACAGGGTGTCGCCGTAGATCAGGCGCCCGAGAATCAGAATGAAGATCGTGGCGGTTGAAAACACCACGGCCAGGAGACCGGAGGCAAACCAGAAGCCTGCGTAGTAGAAGATCGCGAAGTTGGATGAGAAGGTCAGAATGCCAAGGAGCGCGAAGCGCGCATGCGCCATTGGCGGAAACGACATGGGCCGGCCCGACCAGAGCATCCAGACCATCATGATGAGGCCTGCCGCAAGAAACCGGTAGAAGACCGAGACCTCCGGAGCGACGACGCCAAGCTGGGCGGGAATCGCGATCCAGCTCGTCCCCCACGCCAGAACCACGAGGCCGTAGAGCACGGCGTCTGTGCGGTCGAAGACCTTGTCATTGGGGCGCGCGGGCGAGGATGTCATGCCCATGGTCATAGCTCGTCGACCGCTTCGAACAAGCGCTTGTTGATGATTGATCCGATCATGAGAGTTGAAGAGTTCCGTTCGGGACATGACGTGCTAGAGCGCTGTCATGAGCGCGACACACACAAGCCGGCCCGGGATTCTTCCAGACAGCGTGATTCATGCGCTTGCGCAGAGCCGCGCCATTTCCGCTCCGGCCTTTGCGGTTGATCAGGTTCAGCCCGCAAGCCTCGATCTCAGGCTTGGTGCCACAGCCTACCGGGTGCGCGCGAGCTTTCTGCCGGGGCGCGGGCGCACGGTCCAGGATCGTCTTGAGGCCCTGACGCTCCATGAGTTTGACCTGACCCGGAGCGCGGTGCTGGAAACCGGCTGCGTCTACATCATACCGCTGCTCGAAAGCCTGGCGCTTCCGGCAGACATCTCGGCCACGACGAACCCGAAGAGCTCAACCGGGCGGCTTGATATCTTTACGCGCGTCATCACCGATCAGGCGCAGATGTTTGATCATGTCGCAGCCGGCTATACGGGCCCGCTGTACGCAGAGGTTTGCCCCTCGACGTTTCCGATCCTGGTTCGGCAAGGCTCCCGCCTGTCGCAGATCCGGTTTCGCGTCGGCGATCCAAGGCTTGGAACAAGCGACGTCGAGGCCCTGCACCGGCAGCAGAAGCTGGTGGATACCGATGCTGCGGTCCTTGGCGGCGGCGTTGCCCTGTCGATTGATCTTGCAGGTTTTGGCGGCTCGCTGGTTGGCTACCGCGCCAAGAAGCATGCCGGCGTCGTCGATATCGACCGGGTTGGCGGGCTCGACAAGGAAGATTTCTGGGAACCGATCCATGCCCGCCCCGGGCGCGGGTTCGTGCTCGATCCAAGCGAGTTCTACATCCTCGCATCCAAGGAAGCGGTGCATGTACCGCCGACCCATGCAGCCGAAATGGTGGCGTTTGACCCGCTCGTTGGCGAGTTCCGGGTGCATTACGCAGGCTTCTTCGATCCAGGCTTTGGCCATTCGGGAGCTGGCGGCGCGGGTGCGCGCGCCGTGCTCGAAGTGCGCAGCCACGAGGTTCCGTTCATTCTCGAGGATGGCCAGACCGTTGGCCGCCTGGTCTA
>JAIYEB010000303.1 GCA_027487195.1 Hyphomicrobiales bacterium
GCCATGTCCTCTGGCTTCAACGACCGCCCCTCGACCGCATCCCGCGCCTTCGATGTCAACCGCGACGGCTTCGTCATTGCGGGTGGGGCAGGCGTGCTCGTGCTTGAAGAGTATGAGCGGGCAAAGGCGCGTGGCGCAAAAATGTATGCCGAAGTGGTTGGCTATGGCGCGACCTCTGACGGGCACGACATGGTTGCCCCATCTGGCGAGGGCGCCGTGCGCTGCATGCGCCAGGCGCTTTCCACCGTCACAGGCTCAATCGACTACATCAACCCGCACGCAACCGCGACGCCGGTTGGCGATGCCAAGGAGATGGAGGCGCTGCGCGAGGTCTTCGGCTCGGGCGCCAATTGCCCACCCATCTCGGCAACAAAGTCGCTGACCGGCCATTCCCTCGGCGCAACCGGTGTTCAGGAAGCCATTTATTCGATCCTGATGATGCAGAACGGGTTCATCTGCGAAAGCGCGCATATCGAGGAACTCGATCCGGCCTTTGCTGACATGCCCATCGTCAGAAAGCGGATGGACAACGTCAAGCTCAACCGCGTTCTGTCGAACTCCTTCGGCTTCGGTGGCACTAATGCCACCCTTGTATTCCAGCGGATCTGAGGCTGACGTGAGCGCACTCGCATCCGGAAAACGTGCCCTGGTCATGGGCGTTGCCAACGAAAAGTCGATCGCCTGGGGGGTCGCCGAAACCTTGGCGCGCCATGGCGTGCAACTTGCGTTCACCTATCAGGGTGAGGCGATGGAAAAGCGGGTGCGCCCGCTCGCGGAAAGCGTTGGCGCTTCGCTCGTGCTGCCATGCGACGTCGAGGACCTGGCCTCTGTCGATGCAGCCTTTGACGCTGTGAAGGCTGAGTGGGGCGGCCTCGACATGCTGGTGCATGCCATAGCCTTTTCCGACAAGAATGAGCTCAAAGGGCGTTATGCCGATACATCGCGCGAGAATTTCGTGCGCAGCATGGTCATTTCGTGCTTTTCCTTTACCGAAGTGGCCAAGCGCGCGGGCGCGTTGATGGGCCCCGGCGGCGCGATGGTGACTCTCACATTTGCGGGCTCAAACCGGGTCGCGCCAAACTATAACGTCATGGGTGTCGCAAAGGCTGCGCTTGAGTCGTCCGTGCGCTATCTTGCGCAGGATTTTGGCCCCGAGGGCATTCGCGTCAATGCCATTTCTGCTGGTCCGGTGCGCACGCTGGCGGGTGCCGGGATTACAGATGCCCGCGCGATGTTCGCCTACCAGACCCGCAACGCGCCTCTGCGCCGTCCGGTGACGCTGCAGGAACTCGGCGGGGCAGCCCTCTATCTTCTGACAGACCTCTCCGGTGGCGTGACCGGCGAAGTCCATATGGTCGATGGTGGATACAGCACGCTGCTGATGCCGCGTGTCGAGGATTTGCGCGAGTAACGCCAGCCGCCCTCGTGTTCGCGGCAGGCGCTCTCTAGGTGTCGAGCCGCCGCGCCTCTTCCGGCAGCATGATCGGGATGCCGTCGCGGATCGGATAGGCGAGCTTGGCTGCGCGCGAGACAAGCTCCTGACGCTCCGCATTGTACTCAAGCGTTTGCTTGGTCAGCGGGCAGACCAGAAGCTCGAGAAGGCGCGGATCAACGGGTTGTGCGGGGCGGGTGCTCATGCTGGGCTTTTGCTGGAATCCCGGGCGCAAAGCAAGCGTTGCGCGCCAATCCGTGCTGTATCCATGGCCAGTCTGACGCAGATACCGATGCGCGTTTGGCGTTCGCGCTAAAGGACTTTGGTTTATCGCCTGTTGTCCCGCGAAACCGGCTTTCACTTTTGCGCAACATGCCTTAAGCGCCGAGCCACCTCACACCAGGATATGACATGACCGCTCGTTTTGACGCCCTTTGCATTGGCAATGCCATCGTGGACATCATCTCGACAGCAGAGGACGATTTCCTGCTGCAGCAAAGCCTGGTCAAGGGTTCCATGCGCTTGATCGACGAAGCTGAAGCCGAGCGCCTGTATGGCCTTCTTGGAGCGACCCAGGAAATCTCCGGCGGCTCGGCGGGCAACACGGCGGCTGGCATTGCCTCCTTTGGCGCAAAGGCAGCCTACTTTGGCAAGGTCCGCAATGACCATCTTGGCGGGCGTTTCGGCCATGATATTCGCGCCACGGGCGTCCATTTCGCCACGCCACCGGCTAGCGATGGGCCAACAACCGCTCGCTGCATGATCCTCGTGACGCCCGACGCAGAGCGCACGATGAACACCTATCTCGGCGCTTGCCTTGGGCTTGGCCCCAAGGACATGGATCCGGAAGTGATCAAGGCGTCCAGCGTCACCTACATGGAAGGCTACCTGTGGGATCCGCCGGCAGCCAAGGCGGCGTTCCGCGAGGCCGCAAAGATTGCCCACAGCGCAGGCCGCAAGGTTGCGCTGACCTTGTCGGACAGCTTCTGCGTCGATCGCTGGCGGTCAGAGTTTCTGGACCTGATGCGGTCCGGGACGGTGGATATCGTTTTTGCCAATACGGCCGAAGTGAAGTCTCTCTATGAGACCTCCGATTTTGCGTCCGCGCTCGACCAACTGCGCAAGGACGTTGATCTTGGCGTTGTGACCCGATCAGAGCTCGGCGCTGTTGTGGTCAATGGTGCGTCGACCATCGAAGCGCCGGCCTTCCCGGTGCCGCAGCTCGTCGACACCACAGGAGCCGGCGATCTGTTCGCTGCTGGCTTCCTCGCGGGCTATGCACGTGGCCATGCCCATGACGTATCTCTGCGCCTTGGTGCGCTCGCAGCAGCAGAAGTCATCTCCCATGTCGGTGCCAGGCCGCTTGTCAATCTCGGGCAGCTCGCTGCACAGAATGGGCTTGTCGTCTGATGTCGGCAGCGCCGCGCAGCGGACCGCAGGGCTGGCCCCGGGTTGCGGTCGTTGGTTGTGGCTACTGGGGCAAGAACCTCGTGCGCAACTTCGCAGAGCTTGGCGCTCTGGCGGGGCTGGTTGATCACGATCC
>JAIYEB010000392.1 GCA_027487195.1 Hyphomicrobiales bacterium
CAACGCTCCATCACATCCGCGACGTAGGGCTCGATTTCGGCGCTGGGAACAATCTTATGTACGCGCGGCGCCTCGCCGATGATGTCTCCAACCCGCTTTCTTGGATTGAGCGAAGAGAATGGATCCTGAAAGATCATCTGGACCTTCAGCCCAGGTCCGCCGGTCTGTCGTGTATCTTCGCCCTTGAAGCGAATCTGCCCGGATGATGGGCGCAGGATATCGGCCACCAGCCTGCCGACCGTGGACTTGCCGCAGCCCGATTCGCCGACAAGCCCAAGCACCTCGCCTTGCGTGATGTGAAACGACACCCCATCAACCGCGTGCACGACCTCATCGGCATGCTTGCCGCCGAACAGGTTCAGGAGCTTCGCCGCAACGTCAGCCTTTCGAACAAACTGGCGTGACACATCCTGCAGCTCGATCAGGGGTGGCTCGCGTGTCATGCCATGGCCCCGTCCTGAGGATGAAAACACCGAACTGCGCGACCAGGTGACAACGATGTCAGTGAAGGCTTGTCGTCACACATGCCGCTGGCAAAGCTGCAGCGCGGCGCAAATGCACACCCCTTTGGCATGTTGTTGAGCTGCGGCGCACGACCCGTGATCTGGGGCAAACGCCCACCCCGCAGTCCGGGTTCGGGCACGGAGGCAATCAAGCCGCGCGTGTAGGGGTGGCGGGGATGGTCAAGCACATCGTTAACATCACCCTCTTCGACGATGCGGCCCGCATACATAACGGCGACCCGGTCGGCGAGCCCGGACACAACCGCAAGATCGTGTGTGATCCAGACCAGGGCCGTCCCGGTATTGCGACACAGTTTCTGGACCTCAGCCAGGATCTGGCCCTGAATCGTCACATCAAGCGCTGTCGTTGGCTCATCGGCAATGACAAGGGCCGGGTCATGCAACAGCGCAATCGCAATGGCCACACGCTGGCGCATGCCGCCCGAGAGTTGATGGGGATAGGAGCGAAGGCGCTCCTCAGCCGCGGGAATGCCGACCTTGCCGAGCGCGTCACGTGAGCGTTCCCACGCGGTCTGCCGGTCTACACGGTCATGGGCACGCACAGCCTCGATCATTTGCGTGTCGATGCGCAGGACGGGGTTCAGCGTCATCATCGGGTCCTGGAAGATCATGGCAATCCGCCGGCCCCGGATGGTGCGCCAGTCACGCTCGGAAAGCCCGGCCAGATCCCGCCCCTCGAACAGGATGCGACCGCCCGTGACGCGCCCTGGCGGATCAACCAGACCCATGATGGAAAAGCCCGTGACAGTCTTGCCGGACCCCGATTCACCGACAAGGCCGAGAACCTTGCCGGCTTCGACCGTCAGACTGACCCCATCAACCGCTTTCGCCTCATCCTGCTCGGTAAAGAACGAGGTCGACAGCGCCTCAACGCTCAGCACGGCAGTCATCGCGCGAGCCTCGGGTTCAGGATGTCTCGCAAGCGATCACCGATCACATTGATGCTCATGATCGTGATGAGCAGCGCGAGACCTGGAAACAGGCTCACCCAGTAGTTGCCGCTCATCATGAACCGAAACCCGTTCGCGATCAGCAGGCCGAGAGACGGTTGGGTCGGCGGCAGGCCGAGCCCAAGAAAGGACAGGGTTGCCTCAAGCGAAATCGCACTGGCGACCTGAACTGTTGCCACAACGATCAGGGTCGGCATGCAGTTTGGCAAAAGGTGGCTAGTGATGATCCGCACCGTGCCAAGTTTCAAGCCACGCGCCGCGTCCATGTACTCGCGCGCATTCTCGACCAGCGCGACCCCACGCACGGTTCGCGCAAAGAAGGCCCATTGGACGACAACGAGCGCAATGATGATCTTGTCGACCCCGCCACCCAGCAGCACCAGAAGGATCAGCGCCACGAGGATGGGAGGCATGGAAAGCTGGAGATCAACAATGCGCATGATCACGGTGTCGACCCATCCCCCGCGATAGGCTGCGATCAGACCAACACCAACCCCAAGCAGCAGCGCTAGGACACCGGAGAGCACGCCGACGATCAGGCTTGTTCTCAGGCCATAGAAGATGGCGGAGAGGATATCGCGCCCCTGCCCGTCTGTTCCAAGAAAGAACGGCTTGCCGTCCATGCTCTTTGATCCGGGCGGCTGCAGATTATCCATGATGTCGACCTGGGTCAGGTCGTAGGGGTTCTGCGGCGAAATCAGCGGCGAGAAAAATGCAACAAACAGGACGATTAAAAGCGCAATCAGCGCAACAACCGCGCCGGGGCTTTTGACATACTCACGCGCAAACCAGACGAGCCTGCGCTCCTCAATTGTGACTGCGACGGGCGCGGCCTGAACGTCGCTCATTTCGCCCGCCCGCCAAGCCGCACGCGCGGATCAAGCACCGAATACAGGATATCAACCATCAGATTGATCATCACGAACAAGATCACGACGAGGATCAGATAGGCAACGATCAGCGGGCGATCGAGCACCTCGATGGCGTCGATCAGGAGCTTGCCCATGCCCGGCCAGGAGAAGATCGTTTCCGTGACAACCGCAAAGGCAATCGTGCCGCCAAACTCCATGCCGATCACGGTCACAACCGGGATCATGATGTTCTTCAGAACATGGGTCAGCAGAATGCG
>JAIYEB010000078.1 GCA_027487195.1 Hyphomicrobiales bacterium
CGCAAGTACCGCCCGCGTACGTTTGATGATCTGATTGGGCAGGATGCGATGGTTCGCACCCTGTCGAACGCGTTTGATACCGGTCGGATCGCGCAGGGCTACATGCTCACCGGGGTTCGAGGCGTGGGCAAAACCACCACGGCCCGCATTCTCGCCCGTGCGCTCAACTACGCTGAAGCGGATGGCAGCGGCCAGCCAACCATTCATCTGCCCGGCCTTGGCTTGCATTGCCAGGCGATCATCGAGGGGCGGCACGTCGATGTGCAGGAGATGGATGCCGCATCGCATACCTCGATCAATGACATTCGCGAGATCATCGAAGCCGCGCGCTACAAGCCCATGTCGGCGCGCTACAAGGTCTACATCATCGACGAAGTTCACATGCTGTCGACAGCAGCCTTCAACGGGCTGTTGAAGACGCTCGAAGAGCCGCCGGAGCATGTGAAGTTCATCTTTGCGACGACCGAGATCCGCAAGGTTCCGGTCACTGTCCTGTCGCGCTGCCAGCGCTTTGACCTCAGGCGCGTCGAAGGGCGGATTCTCGCCAATCACCTCCTGAAGATTGCGTCTGCCGAGGGCATTGCGCTGGCTGATGATGCTGCGGTTCTTGTGGCGCGGGCCGCCGAAGGGTCGGTGCGCGACGCGCTATCGATCCTCGATCAGGCCATCGCGCATGGCAGCGGCGCTGTTGAGGCCGAGAGCCTTCGCGGCATGCTCGGTCTTGCCGACCGGGCCCGGATCTATGATCTGCTTGAAGCCATCATGCGCGGGGATGCGCGCGCGGCCCTTGATCTGTTCGGCGACCTCTACGCCGAGGGTGCAGACCCGGGGATTGTGGTTGCAGAACTCGCCGAAGCTGTTCACGCCACGACGCGCACGAAGTACGCGCCGCAGGCAGCGGTTGATGCCGGATTGCCGGAAGTCGAGGCAAAACGCGCCAGCGAGTTTGCTCAAAAGCTGCATATCCGCGTCTTGTCGCGGGCCTGGCAGATGCTTCTCAAGGGGCATGGGGAAGTTGCCAGCGCGCCAAGACCCGCCTCTGCCGCCGAGATGCTGATTGTGCGCCTGTGCCATGTCGCCGACATGCCAACGCCTGACGAATTGATCCGCAAGCTCGACGGGGCCGATGCGGCCCCCGGCCCTTCGCAGCGACCGACAAGCCCCTCCGGCGGCGGCGGAGCCTCTTCATTGGCAACCCAGCCGCGCGTGGTCGCGCGAACCCTGGACCCTCAACCTCTTGCCCAGCGCACCGCCCCCCAGCCAACGGCATCCGCTGCGCCATTGGCTGCGACCGTCACGTTTGCATCCTTTGCCGATCTCGTGGCGCACGCCGCGCTGAAGCGCGACATTCCGCTGAAGATTGCGCTGGAGCGGCAGGTGCGGCTCGTCAGCTTCGAGCGCGGGCGGCTCGACATCTCGCTCATGCCCGGCGCACCGCCGACCCTTGTAGGCGAAATCCAGAAGCGCCTCACCGAGTGGAGCGGCGAGCGCTGGATGGTGGCGATAAGCCAGCAAGAAGGCGGGCCAACCCTCGCGGAAGAAGCCGACCGGCGCCAGAAAAGCCTGGTCGATGATGTTCGCTCCGAGCCTGCCGTGGCCGCCGTTCTGGCCCGTTTTCCGGGTGCCGAGATTGTCGCTGTCCGTCATCTCGACGATCAGCCCGGGGATGAAATCCCGCCGCCTGCCGAATATGACGGGCCCGACTTTGCCTTCGACGAGGAGAACTGAGCCGCCATGGACCTGATGCGTATGATGAAGCAGGCGCAGGACCTGCAGCAAAAAATGCAGGACATGCAATCCGAACTCGACCGCGTCGAGGTCGAGGGCTCGTCCGGAGGCGGCCTTTTGCGCGTGCGCATGACGGCAAAGGGCGAACTCAAGGGCGTCACGATCGATCCAACCCTGATCAAGGCGGATGAGGCGAAAATCCTCGAGGACCTGCTTGTTGCAGCCCACGCGGACGCGCGCCGGAAAGGCGAGGCGCTGGTGGCGGAGCGCATGAAGTCCATGACCGGAGGGCTGCAACTTCCGCCGGGCATGAAACTACCGTTCTGATGAGCAATCGCCGGGTCGCAGGACCGGAAATCGAGCGGCTGATCCAGTTGCTGGCGAAAGTGCCGGGTCTTGGCCCGCGCTCTGCACGCCGCGCAGCCCTTGCGCTGGTCAAGAAGCGCGAGGCGCTGATGGTGCCTTTGGCGGCTGCCATGACGGAAGCAGCCGCGAAGATCGTGGTCTGCTCGAATTGCGGCAACATCGACACGCTGGACCCCTGTTCGATTTGCCGGGATGAGCGGCGCGATCCAGGCCTCTTGCTTGTCGTGAAGGATGTCTCCGACCTGTGGGCGCTGGAGCGCTCGGGCGTCGTGCAGTCGCGCTATCACGTGCTTGGCGGAACCCTGTCAGCCCTCGATGGTATTGGTCCAAAGGATCTGAGCCTTGATCGCCTGGTCGCACGCGCGGCAGAGGGCAGCGTCAAGGAAGTCGTCCTCGCGCTTGATGCAACCGTCGATGGCCAAACCACCGCGCATTACGTGACCGACCTCCTGGCTGGTCTACCCGTCAAGGTCTCGCGGCTGGCACAGGGCGTGCCGATTGGTGGAGAACTCGACTATCTCGACGAGGGGACATTGGCGGCAGCGCTGAAGGCACGCACGCCGATGTGACCGGGATTTTGCTCGGTGACCTTCGCAACGACGCCACGTTGACTGGGATCGCACCACGATTTATCTGCCGGACATGCCAACCCGCGATCTTGTTTTTCTCCCCGACCCGCGCCTGCGCCTGACCTCTGCGCCGGTCGATGCGGTGACGGATGACGTGCGCGGGCTGGTCGATGACATGCTCGATACGATGTATGCAGCGCCCGGCATCGGGCTTGCCGCCATCCAGATCGGCGTTCCAAAGCGCGTGATCACGCTTGATGTGTCGAAGAAGGACGAGCCGAAGGCGCCGCTGGCCTTGATCAATCCGGAGATTGTCTGGTCGTCCGAAGCCTTGTCGGTTTATGAGGAAGGCTGCCTGTCCATCCCGGAGTATTACGAGGATGTCGAGCGGCCGGCAGAGGTTGTCGTGCGGTTTCTGGATCGCGATGGACAGACCCGAGAGATCCGAGGCGATGGCCTGTTTGCCACCTGCGTTCAACATGAGATCGATCACCTCAACGGTGTTTTGTTCATCGACTATCTCTCGCGCCTGAAGCGTGAGCGGGTCACAAAGAGGTTTCAAAAAGCTGCCAAGCGCGACGAGCGGGACTGACCAGCCTCGCGTGCGCCAACTGAAGCAGGTTGTCTGAAGCCCCGCTGCGTACTACGCACGCCAGCGTCAACGCCGAGGCCTCAATGCCGCTCTCCCTTGTTTTCATGGGCACGCCAGACTTTGCAGTCCCAACGCTGGTCGAGCTGATTGGCGCTGGCCACGAAATCCGTTCTGTCTACACGCGTGCACCGCGTCCAGCCGGGCGCGGCATGGCAGAACAGTTGAGCCCGGTGCACAAGGTAGCGGCAGCTCACGGCATCCCGGTGCGCACGCCAAAAACCCTGAAGGGTGAGGAAGCGCTGGCAGAAATCGCCGCTGACCAGCCCGATGTCATTGTCGTCGTGGCCTATGGCATGATCCTGCCCCAGGCGATCCTGGATGTGCCGGAACTCGGCTGCCTCAATCTTCACGCCTCCCTGTTGCCGCGCTGGCGCGGTGCAGCACCGATCCAGCGCGCCGTCATGGCAGGAGATGCGGAAACCGGCGTGATGGTCATGAAGATGGAGGCAGGGCTTGATACCGGCCCTGTCGGCATGGCTGAACGCATAGCGATTGCGCCGAACGC
>JAIYEB010000409.1 GCA_027487195.1 Hyphomicrobiales bacterium
GTCCTCGACCTTCATGCCCAATGGGCCTTCTTTGAGGAAAAGGGGTGGTGGCGGACAACGCCGCCGACACATGTGATTGCAGCACTTGCCAAGGCGATTGACCGCCACAAGGCCGAGGGCGGCGTCGAGGCGCGCCAGGCGCGCTATGTCAGGAACTGGCGCAGGCTGGTCGACACGCTGCGCCAACGCGGATTTCGTACGCTGCTTCCAGATGAGCATGCGGCGCCCATCATCGCGACGTTCCACGATCCCGATGATCCGAACTATTCGTTCCAGCGCTTCTACGAGGCCATGGAAAAGCGCGGCATCGTGATTTTCCCGGGCCGTCTCACAGCAGCAAACACCTTCCGGATCGGCTGCATGGGCGATCTCGATGATCGCGACATGAGCTACATTCTCTCGGCGATCGATGAGGCGCTGACGGAAATTGGCGTGGTTGCAGCAGCGCCGCGCCCGGAGGTGGTCGCGTGACAAAGCCGGTCATTGCGATTCTCGATCCGGTCTTCCAGCACGAGCCCGATATCGAGACGGGTGTTTGGGGCACGGGTGTCGAACTGGTGATCTGGCGCCCGACGCTTCAGCGCGACGAGCCGATCCCGACATCCGTTCTCGCATCAGCCGACGTGGTCATGAACTGCCGCAGCCGGCACAAGATCGATGCCGGCGCGATTGCCGCAATGGCGCGTGCAAAACTCGTGGTTCAGGTCGGCGTCGGCTTCAATCACATCGATATCGAGGCCTGCTCGCGCGCCGGCATTCCTGTGTGCAACACGCCGGATTATGGCACGCGCGAAGTGGCAGACCATGCCATTGCGCTGGTGCTCAATTTGATGCGCGGCATCTCGACCTATGACAGCCGCATCAAGCAACACATTGCCGCCTGGTCGACGAGCGACCTTGCCTTGCCGCCCGTTCGCCGCATCAAGGGGCAGGTATTTGGCGTGATCGGGCTTGGGCGCATTGGCCTGGCCGCAGCAAACCGGGCCAAGGCATTTGAGTTCGACGTGGCCTTCTATGACCCATATCTGCCTGCGGGCACCGAGTTCGCTGTCGGTTTTCGCCGCTGCAAGACCCTGCAGGAGCTTTTGGGACAATCAGATGTCGTGTCGATCCACTGTCCGATGAGCGAGGAAACAACAGGCCTGTTCAATGACGCGGCTGTGGCAGCATTGAAAACCGGCGCTGTGGTCGTCAACACGGCGCGCGGCGGAATTACGGATCTCGATGCGATTGATCGCGGCCTTCGCTCTGGCCAGATCGGGGCTGCGGGGCTTGACGTGTTGCCCATCGAGCCGCCGGATGTGCACCATCCCCTGCTGAAAGCATGGCGCGAGCGTGAGGCCTGGCTTGAAGGACGGCTTGTGATCACGCCGCATGCGGCTTTCTACACGCCCGAAAGCCTTGCCGACATGCGCAGCCTTGCCGCGCTGTCAGTCCATCAGTTCCTGACGGAAGGCACGCTCCGCGCTCCGGTCAACCTCGATCGGCTGCGCGCGAACGGCTTCAGAAACTGAGCCTGGTCAGGATCCTGGTCACGATGCGGCCTGTTCCTTCCGGTGTTCGCTCCATGTCAGCGCAAAGCCAGCGCCGACAACAAGCGCAGCGCCGGCAACCGTCCAGATCGTCGGCATTTCCGCAAAGATCAGGTATCCGGCCAGGATCATCCAGACGATCTTGAGGTAGGGGATCGGAGCCATCGCCGAGACCTCGCCGCGCCGGTAGCCTTCAGTAATCAGCACATTCACGATGGTGCCGAAAACGCCCGCGAGCGTGAGCAGCGCAATGGTTGACCAGGACATCGGTCTCCAGTCTGCAATGGCCATCGGGATGGCGCCAAGAGTGCCAACGAGCCCAATGGCAAGCGTAATCGATACGGTTGTTTCCGTGCGGGTCAGCCCACGATTGAGAAACACCGTGAAGGCTCCGATGACCGCACTGGCGATCCCGAGCAAGACTGCGGGGTCATAGCGCACAGTGCCGACACCGGTGGCCATCACAATGCCGACGAAGCCCACAAGCGTCGCCGCGCGCCGTCGTCCCGTAACCGTTTCGCCAAGGATCAATCCGGCAAACGCGACCACGAACAGTTGGGTTGTGAAGGACAGGGTTGACGCCAGCGCGAGTTCGAGAGCCGCAAGACTGGCATAATAAAACCACCAGGAGGTCAGGCTTGCTGCCCCGCGAATGCCGACAAGCAACGGGCGGTTGCTCTGCATGTCGGACCAGCGTCGTGTCGCAATCACAAAGCCAAGGACAAGGACGAGTTGCATGACCGCCCGAAACAAGACCACCTGGCCGTTCGAGGCTTCTGTCGCAACAAGGCGCACCAGAACGGACTCTACAGTGATGAAGAGACCTGAGATC
Source organism: Hyphomicrobiales bacterium (assembly GCA_027487195.1). Lineage (GTDB taxonomy): Bacteria > Pseudomonadota > Alphaproteobacteria > Rhizobiales > UBA4765 > JAIYEB01. Next base: position 2,365 of record JAIYEB010000409.1, read on the forward strand.
GCAATCAGGATCGCTCCGCCCGTATTGCCCTCAAGCTTCATGGTGCCCGGCGAAATGGCGTGAAATCTGCTGGGGTTAAGTTTCCGGCCTCGCGCAGCAACACAACCCAGGCGCGCGCACCCTCTTCAAGGGCTGACACCCGCAGGAATTCATTGGGCGCGTGATAATCCTCGTCTGACGTCGAGAATGAGAACATCACGGTATCAAGCCCGACCGTCTCATGGACCATCGCGGCCATGGGCAATGTCGCCCCCATTCTGACCCGTGTCGGCTGTTGGTCTGTTGTCGCGCGGAGCGCTGTTTCCGCAGCGATCAGAAGCGGATGGGTTCCTGGCAGCGCATAGGCCTTGGAAGCGCCACGCTCGCCCTCAAA
>JAIYEB010000062.1 GCA_027487195.1 Hyphomicrobiales bacterium
GAAGGTGATGAGCACCCGATGATCCGGGCCATGAATGCCCTGCGCTATGATGGCGGCACGCTTGGCAATCACGAGTTCAACTATGGCGTCCCCTTCCTTGACAAGGTCCTGGCCAAGGCCGCCTTCCCGGTTGTGTCAGCCAATGTCGTGAAGGGTGCGGCAACCGGCGATATCCGTCGCGCAGGCACCTATGTGAAGCCGTATGTCATCCTTGATCGCACAGTGACGGACGAAGCTGGTGCAACCCACCCGATCAAGGTCGGCGTGATTGGTGTCTGCCCGCCCCAGATCACGACATGGGACAAGGCGAATCTTGCCGGCAAGCTCGATGCCTTTGACATGGTCGATGCTGCAGCGGCCTTTGTGCCTGAGATGCGCGAGCGCGGCGCTGACATCATCGTCATGCTTGCCCACACGGGCATGACCGCGGCTGCGCGGACCGGCATGGACGAGAACGCAGCCCATCACCTCGCCCGGATTTCCGGCATTGATGTGATGTTCACGGGCCACCTGCATCAGACCTTCCCTGGCCCCAACTTCCGAGACATGCCGGGTCTTGATCTGACCAAAGGGACGATCTTCGGCGTGCCAGCGGTCATGCCCGGCTTCTGGGGCAGCCATCTCGGCGTGATCGATGTCGAGCTTCAGCGCGATGGCAATCGCTTCCGCATGGCCGGCTTCGAAGTGGCAAACCGCGCGATTTTCCGGCGTGAAGCCGGTCGCGTCGTTCCCCTGGCCGAAGCCAAGACGTCGATCATGCAGACCGTGGGCGCTGACCATGAAGCAACGCTTGCCTATGTCAGAAAGCCAGTCGGTCGCTCCAACGTGCCGTTCGAAACCTACTTTGCGGTCGTCTCGGATACAGCGGCCATGCAGTTTGTCGCCGATGCCCAGCTCTGGGGCGCCAAGCGCTTGCTGGCCGGAACGCCTCACGCAAATCTGCCTTTCCTGTCGGCCGTTGCACCGTTCAAGGCCGGTGGCCGTTCGGGACCAGGCTTCTACACCGATGTGGCAGCAGGTGAGATCGCCATCAAGCATATCGCCGACGTCTATCTCTATCCAAACACCCTTCAGGCGGTTCGCATCAATGGCGAGCAGCTCATGGGTTGGCTGGAGCGCAGCGCAGGCCAGTTCAACCAGATCCGCGGCGTTGCTGACGAGCAGCCGCTGGTGAATGCAGCCTTCCCAACCTTCAACTTCGATACGATCAAGGGCGTGACCTATCAAATCGATGTCAGCCAGCCCTCACGCTTTGATCCCGCCGGCAAGCTCGAGAATGCGAACGCCACGCGGATCGTTGATCTGCGCTTCGAGGGCCGTCCTGTGACGGCTGCCGATGAGTTCGTTGTCGTGACAAACAACTACCGTGCCGCTGGCGGCGGGGCGTTCCCGGGCGCCGATGGCAAGACGGTGATTCTCGAAGCGCCCGACCCGACCCGCGATATCATGATCCGCTACATGGCCGAGATCGGCACCATTTCGCCAAGGCCCGACAACAACTGGCGGCTTGCCCGCGTGCCAGGCGCAACGAACGTCACATTCGAAAGCGCTCCCAAGGCCCGCACCATTGCGACGCTGGCCAACGTCAGGGCTTCAGGCGACGGCGCCAATGGCTTTGCCAAGTTCACGATCGACCTGTCGGCCTGATCAGGCCGGCATGGGCGAGAGCAAATACGAAAAGGCCGGCGGGATGATCGCCGGCCTTTTCAGTTTCAAAACCCCGAAGGGAAAAGGTCTACTCTTCCGACTTCACCTTGAGGACCTGACGGCCACGGTACATGCCGGACTTCAGATCAACGTGATGCGGACGACGCAGTTCGCCGGAGTTCTTGTCCTCGACGTAGGTCGGAGCAGTCAGCTTGTCATGCGAACGGCGCATGCCACGCTTGGAAGGGGAGGTCTTTCGCTTTGGAACGGCCACGGGTTACTCCTGTGGGGCAGGCTGTGGGGCTCATCGGGAGCCCTGTCGAAACGGAGGGGTTCGCATACACGCCTAGGCCTATCCGCGCCAGCCCTTTCTTGCCCATATCCGTGCTTGGGACTAGCAAATTCGCATGACGCCTGAAACTTCAGCCCTTCTCGCACAGACGATTAACGCTGTTGAGCAGCGATTGAGCGCGGTTTTCGACGCCCAGCCAGGCGTTCCGGCCCGCCTGACGGACGCCATGCGCCACGCGGTTCTGGGGGGCGGAAAGCGCCTGCGCCCGTTTCTGGTGATGCAAACGGCAGCACTCTTCGGGCTTTCAGGCTCCGGGCCCATCGAGGTCGGTGCCGCGCTGGAGCTGGTTCACTGCTACAGCCTTGTCCACGACGATCTGCCATCCATGGACAATGATGCGCTGCGCCGCGGGCAGCCAACGGTTCACATCAAGTTTGACGAGGCCACCGCCATTCTGGCCGGCGACGCGCTGCAAACCCTGGCGTTCGAGTTGCTCGCGGGTCCTGCGGTCGATCCCGATCCTTCCGTGCGTGCAGATCTCGTCGTGATGCTGGCGCGCGCTTCTGGCGCTGCCGGTATGGTCGGTGGCCAATTGATCGACCTGACAGCTGAGGGGCGCTTTGGTCCGGCAAGCTTTCTGGCCGCAGAAATCCAGTCCATGCAGGCCATGAAGACCGGAGCCCTGTTTTCCTTTGCGGTCCTTGCCGGGGCGCGGCTTGGGCGCGCAAGCGCAGCCGAGACCGCAGATCTCGCACGCTATGCTGATCGGCTCGGTTTTGCTTTCCAGATCGCGGATGATCTGCTCGATGCCGAGGGCGATGCAGCCACCGTCGGCAAGGCAACGGGCAAGGACGCTGCGGCTGGAAAGGCAACGCTTGTCAGCCTGATGGGTCTTGCCGGCGCGCGCGAAGCGCTGGCCCGAACAGTGCGTGAAGGCGAAGCGTCGCTCGCCCGCTTTGATGACAAGGCCAGCGGCCTTGTCGACATCATCCGCTATATCGCATCCCGGACAAGCTGAGGCTTAATCGCTACCGCCAGCCTCGGCCACCGCATCCTCAAGGGTCCTGAGGCCGCGCTTCGGGCTGCCCACGAGGACCGCCATGTTTCCTGGCGGATGCTGGTTCTTCCACATCTTCGAGTGCGGCACAGGGATCTGGTCCCAGGCAAAGACCTCGGACATGCATGGATCGATCAGGCGGCGCGCGACGAACTCGTTGGCGCTTGCGGCCTGCTTCAGGTGCGCAAAGTGCGAACCCTGAACCCGCTTCTGGCGCATCCAGACATATCGGGCATCGAACGTGATGTTAAAGCCCGATGTGCCGGCGCAAAAGACGATCATGCCCCCGCGCTTGGCGACAAGGCAGGAGACCGGGAACGTCGCCTCGCCGGGATGCTCGAACACGATATCGACGTCGCGCTTGCCGGTAATGTCCCAGATCGCCTTGCCAAATCGGCGTGCTTCCTTGCCCCAGGCATCGTACTCCGGAGTGCCGACTTTCGGCATGGCGCCCCAGCAATTGAAGTCCTTGCGGTTGATGACGCCCTTTGCGCCAAGCCCAAGGACATAGTCGCGCTTTGTCTCATCCGAAATGATGCCGATCGCGTTCGCACCAGATGCTGCGCAGAGCTGGACGCCGAAGACACCAAGACCGCCTGACGCACCCCACACCAGCACATTGTCCCCGGGCTTCAGCGTATGCGGGGCATGGCCGAAGAGCATGCGATAGGCGGTTGCGAGCGTCAGCGTGTAGCAGGCCGCTTCTTCCCAGGTCAGATGCTTTGGCTTTGGCATGAGCTGGCGGCTTTGCACGCGCGCAAACTGCGCGAACGCGCC
>JAIYEB010000294.1 GCA_027487195.1 Hyphomicrobiales bacterium
ATCCACGCTTCACCCGACATGTCGGCGGCCATTGCGTCCATGCTTGACGTCCAGCCTGTATCGGATGCTCCGGACATCGAGATCATTGCTGACGGGCGCGCACCCACCGGTCAGCAGCGCATCAACGGCCTTGCGCTCGAGCCGGCGCGGCTCACAGGTGTTTGGCAAAATCCGCATCCTGTGCTCGCTCTTGCGCCCCGCCCCGAGGGGCAACTCGCCGCACTCCTGACCGTCGGACGCGCTCTGTGCGGTCTGGCGCCCGCGCGGACAGTCAACGTCGTCGTGTCTTCAAAGGTTGTTTCCCCGGTTGGCCTCGCAAGCCTTGTCTATGTCGCATTCGAAGAAGGGATGGCGCACCCGATCGGGTCCGCTGGCCTTTCTATTGCCAACCTTGCCCGTGCGGATGGATACATCCTCATCCCGCCGGGACAGGAGGGCTATGCGGCCGGACATGTGGTGGCGGTAACGCCGCTGAACGGCTAGACGGACAACTGACATGACACAAAGCACGCGCGACCAGACACGAGACGCAACCCAGTCCCAGTTCCTTGCGGTTGTGTCCAAGGAGGAGGCCGAAGCGCGCTTTGCGGCTGCTTTCGAGCCCGCGACCGTTGGCGTCGAAAATGTGCCGCTTGCCATGCTTCTTGGGCGCATCCTTGCTGCCGATGTTGTCGCCCCGATTGATCTTCCGCCTTTCGATCGTGCCGTTGTCGACGGGTTTGCGGTTTCGAGTGTCGATGTTGAGGACGCGTCTGAGTCGAGCCCGGTCAGCCTTCGTCTGGGGCCGGAGACGCTCTCGTGCGGCACATCGCCGTCCTTCGAGGTCGCACCGGGCACAGCCACGTTGATTGCCACGGGCGCGCCGGTTCCGCGCGGGGCTGACGCTGTTGTGATGGTCGAGTGGACGGATGTCGATGGTGATCAGGCCATCCTCATCAAGCGTGCCGTTGGGCCCGGAGCAGGGCTTGCCTTTGCCGGCTCGGATGTTGCACGCGGCGAAACCGTCATGCGCACGGGCACCCGGATCACGTCGCGTGAAATCGGCATCCTTGCTGCTCTTGGCCTGGCGTCGGTCGCGGTGTTCCGCCGGCCGCGCGTCGGCGTCATATCGACCGGAGATGAGTTGGTCGCGCCGGGTGAGAAGCTGGCACCGGCGCTGATCTATGATTCAAACTCCGCCATCCTGGCCGCAACGATTGCCGAGAACGGGGGCGACCCGGTCGCCTTTGGCGTTATCCGGGACGACGAGCCAGCCCTGACGGAAGCGCTGCGCCGCGCGGTCGAGAGCTGCGACATGGTCATTCTGTCCGGCGGCACCTCAAAAGGCAGTGGCGACTTTTCCCATCGCGTCGTGGGTCAACTCGGTGCGCCGGGGATCATCGTTCATGGCGTCGCGCTAAAGCCCGGAAAGCCTTTGGTTCTCGCCGTCAGCATGGGAAAGCCCATTGCGGTTTTGCCCGGCTTTCCAACGTCCGCAATCTTCACATTCCGCACCTTCCTTGTGCCCGCGCTTCGCTCCATGGCAGGCCTGCCGCCTGAACGGACCCGTGGCGTCAAGGCGACCGTTCCGATGAAGTTTCCATCGGAAGTCGGCCGTACCGAGTTTGCCATGGTGTCACTCGCGAATGGCCCGAACGGGCTGGTCGCCATCCCCGGTGGCAAAGGTTCTGGCGCTGTCTCGGCGTTTTCCCAGGCCGATGGCTTCATGACGATTGATGCCCTGAGCGGCGGGATCGAGGCTGGAGAGACGCACAGCGTGACGTTGCTCGCCCCGGAACTTGACCTGCCTGATCTCGTGGTGGCCGGCAGCCATTGTGTCGGTCTCGATGCCTTGGTCACAGCCTCCGGGCTCAACGTGCGCACGCTTGCTCTCGGTTCGCTTGGCGGGCTTTCGGCCTTCAAGCGCGGCGAGGCCGAACTGGCGCCGATCCATCTGATGGACCCGGTAAGTGGGCTCTACAACCAGCATCTCGTGCCGGAGGGCGCGATGCTTCACCGTGGCTGGACACGGCTGCAGGGCGTGGCTTTTCGCCCCGATGACGCCCGTTTTGTCGGTCTCGACCTGGCCAGCGTTCAAAGCCTCATCGCCCGGGACAAGTCGCTGATGATGGTGAACCGCAATCAGGGTGCTGGAACGCGTGTCCTGATTGATCGGCTCCTGAGTGGCCAACGTCCGCGCGGTCACGCCAACCAACCACGCTCGCACAACGCCGTCGCAGCCGCAGTGTCGCAGGGGCGCGCGGATTGGGGCGTAACGATTGAAACCGTTGCGCGCGCCTATGGCCTCGGTTTCATCGCGATTGCAGATGAGGCCTACGATTTCGTGGTGTCCAAATCTCCGTCTCAATCAGCACAGCGTTTTCTTGATGCGCTTGAGAACCGTGCTTTTCATATGAAGCTTGGCGCATTGGGATTCCGGCGATGAGCGTTCGCGTATCACTTGCATTGGCAGGGCTGCTTTTCAGCATTGCAACCGCATCAGCCGATCTCAGAGGCCATGGCGGGCCGGTCCGCGCACTGGCCGTCTCTCCGGATGGGGTTACGGCTGTGTCCGGCGGCTTCGACAACTCGGTCATCCGCTGGTCGCTCGAACGCGAAGCTGCGCTGGCGGTTATTCGCTTTCACGATGGGCCGGTGAACGCGGTCGCCTTGTTGCCCGATGGGCGGGCTGCCTCCGGTGGCGAGGACATGAAGATCGCGATCTGGGGTGCCTCGCCAGATACGCCGGAACGTGTGCTGGAAGGCCATGAAGCCAAGGTCGCGGCGCTTGCTGCGCTGCCAGACGGGCGGCTTGTCTCCGGTGGATGGGATGGCACGGTGCGGGTCTGGTCTGTTGCGACCGGCACCCACACCATTGCCGCGCGCCATCAAGGGCACGTCAATGCCGTTGCCGTGACCCCTGACGGGCAACAGATCCTGTCTGCGGGATCGGACCTCACCCTCAGGATCACTCCTGTTGCAGGGGGAGCGGACCTCGCAATCGCCTTCTCTGCTCCGGTGAACACGATTGGCGTAGCGCCGGATGGCGAGATCGTCGCGGCTGGCGCAGACGGCTCACTGAGGTTCCTGCAACGTGATGGCACGCAACGCGCCGAACTAGAGGGGCTGCCAGCCCCGATTGTGGCGGTCGCCATTTCGCCGGATGGTCGACTGATTGCCGCTGCCGGGTTGCGCGGTGCGGTTGCCATCATCGAGCGTCAGACACGCGCGCGCATCAATGATCTCGTGGGCCCACGCTTTCCCGTCTGGTCGCTTGCTTTCTCATCGGACAGCCGAACGCTGCTGACAGGCGGCGCCGACCGTACGATCCGGCGCTGGGACCCCAGGACTGGCGCTTCTGCGAGCGTCAACATTCAACCCGTCGACCCCGAGGCGCGGCTGATGGCGTCTGGCGAGCGCGGGGCGATTGTGTTTCGGGCCTGCATTGCGTGCCATACCCTGACACCCGATGCAGGAAATCGGGCCGGCCCAACGCTTCATGGCGTGTTCGGGCGCCGGATCGGAACGGCAGGCGGCTACAGCTTCTCGCCGGCGCTGAGGTCAATGGACATCATCTGGAGCAAGGATACCATTGCGCGGCTCTTCGAGATTGGGCCGAACGCCTACACGCCCGGCACCAAGATGCCCGAACAGACCATTGGCGATGAGGAAGACCGACGGGCGCTGGTCGAGTGGCTTCAGCGCGTGACCCAGTAAGCGCTCAGCCTCCGCCGAGCATGCGACCCACGACCTTTGCCGTATAATCCACCATGGGCACGATCCGCGCATAGTTGAGCCGTGTCGGGCCAATGACGCCGAGCACGCCAACGATCTTCTGGTCGCGGTCGCGAAATGGGGCTGCCACGAGCGAGGAGCCGGACAGCGAGAACAGCTTGTTCTCCGAGCCGATGAAAATGCGCACGCCTTCGCCGCGCTCAGTCGCTGTCAGCAGATCGACGATGTCCTTTTGCCTTTCCAGATCCTCGAAAAGCCTGCGGGCCCGGTCGATATCTTCGAGTGCGGTCAGGTTCTCAAGGAGATTTGCCCGGCCGTGGACGATCAGCTTGCCAGTGTCGCTGCCAGGTTCGCCTGCCCAGCTTGCAAGCCCGGCTTCGACCACGCGCTGCGTTGCGCTGTCGAGTTCCCTGCGGATCTCGCCAACCAGACGCTCCTGCGCGCGACGCGCATCGGAAATCGAAAAGCCCCTGAGCTGATTGTTCAGATAGTTGGTTGCCTCCTGCAACGCTGAAGGCGGCAGGCCCGGTGGCAGCGGCACAATGCGGTTCTCAACATTGCCATCATCACCAACCAGCACGACGAGACCCCTGTCGACGTCGAGCCTGACAAACTCGATATGCTTCAGCTTGATCTCGTTTGCGGTGGTGGCCACGACCGCCGCACCGCGCGAAAGCCCTGAGAGCAGTGCGGTGGCGTCGTTGAGCACGGCATCAAAGGTGCGCCCGGGCGTCTGCCCGGTTGCGACCTGCGCTTCGATGTTGCGCCGCTCCTCTTCGGTGAGATCACCAACCTCCATCATGGCATCGACAAAGAACCGAAGCCCTGTTTGCGTCGGGAGGCGCCCTGCGGATGTATGCGGCGAATAGATCAGTCCGGCATGCTCGAGGTCGTGCATGACGTTGCGCACCGAGGCGGGCGATAGCGACATGGACAGCGCGCGCGACAGGTTGCGCGAGCCGACAGGCTCACCTGTGGTCAGATACTGGTCCACCAGCCTGCGGAAGATCTCGCGCGAACGCTCGTTCAGCTCGGCAAGCGGGGGTTGTGCAAACAGGGGTGGCGGAGGCGCGTTGGTCATACCCTCAAGGTTGCCCTGCTTCGGGCACTTCGCAAGGGGGCTCTCACGATGACGGCTTCAACACGTGCTCTGACGTATAGAGCCGCGTTGCGCTGAGCAGGAAATGCCCGACATCATGCACAATGGCCGCCCGGCCGGCGTCCGATGAAAACCATTGGCTGTGCATGGCCTCGGCGGATGGAAAGTGCAGCTCGGCAACGCCGGCAAAGGGCGGCAGTTCAAGCCCGCCGGAAGTCGTCGAGACGACCACATCGCGGACATAGCGCGCCATTCCCACATGAACTTCGAGTGCCAGCCGCGCATGATGCGCCCACAGCCGGCGCACGGCCTGATCGGACAGATCAGACTGAAACCGCATCAGAGACAGGAACTTGACGCCCTCTACCCGCCCGACTGCGCTGCGCGTGAGCTGGTCCTTTTCCACATGCTCATCGACCCTGACCATGTGCCGGGGCACATCCGGCAGAAGGGTCGCGAGTGCTGAAAGCGCACGCTCGATGGCGGGCGCGTCGCCCCACAGGTCGAACACCGCGTCGACAGGCGGCACACTCGCCTGTGCGGCCTCACCTGGCCTTTGCCATGGTGCCACATCGGGCGTTGCATCAACGAGGCATACAGAAAACGCTGCAAGATCAGGCGCAAGCGCCAGCACCCTGGGCGCGATGGCCTGTAACATCCGCAGGCGAAAGACGCTGGCGGCTTCGCCTGCTGGTGCGGCCAGGAGAATGCGGTGCTTGCTCATGCCAAAGCCATACATCAACAGGCTCTGAGACATCAGCCCTGCGCTCCCATATTCCGTGTTTCATCCCATGGTGCGGCTGCCAGATCGCTTCAGCGGGGGGCGGGGAGTGACTGCGACACTGGTGTGATGTCTCCCAGATGGTCTCGGCTCGTGACAGACCCTGCGTGCGCACGCTATGGAAGGGTGAAGCGGTTGCTATGCCGCAATGCCATTTCGGGGGGTCCCATGACCGCTGTCACCAAGCCGATGCCGGCCCAGAGCTTTTTTTCCGCAAGCCTTGCCGATGCGGACCCGGATCTTGCGCGCTCGATCAGCGATGAGCTTGGGCGCCAGCGCCACGAGATCGAGTTGATCGCATC
>JAIYEB010000355.1 GCA_027487195.1 Hyphomicrobiales bacterium
AATTTGAGGTGCTGGTAATAAGTCGAGCCATGGTGATCGCCGGCTTTGAGCACATGCTCATCGACATGGACCTGCGAGCGCTGTGGGCCCTTTGGCTCGCGTGGTGACACCACAAGCTCCGAGTGGCGTTCAGTGCCCCCTGGCCAGAACCGCGCCGGACCGGGAATCAGCGCCTCAACGCGGGCCTTGTCGCCGGTTGCGGCAATCTCTTCCTGAAAATACGCGCCTTCGGCAAACATGCACAAATCGAGCATGGCTCGAAGCCCTGAGCGGAATTCGACAATGACATAGGCGTTGTCGAGGATATCAGGCGTCTGCCCGTCATAGCGCTCTGAACGATGGTTCACGTCTGCAGCGCCTGAAGCGTAGACCCGCACCGGTTCATCCCTTGCCACAAGACGCATCAGGTCGAAGAAATGGCAGCACTTCTCGACCAGCGTACCTCCGGTGCGCCGGGAAAACCGGTTCCAGTCGCCGACCTTTTCCAGAAACGGAAACCGATGCTCGCGGATCGAGAGCATGCGCAGCGTTCCGATGTCTCCGCCATGAACCTTGGCCAGAAGTTCCTGGACCGGCGGCATGTAGCGATACTCCATCGCAACCCAGACCGGGGCCGGATGGGCAGACGCCGCCGCATTGAGCGCCGCAACGTCGGCAAGCGATGTGCACACCGGCTTTTCCACCAGAACGGGCAGGCTCGACTGGCTGAAAATGTCGTTCAGGACACCGACATGGGTGTCGTTTGGCGAGGCGATCACCAGCGCATCGATGCCACCGCTTGCGATCAGGTCGCGGTGGTCATCAAACACGCGGGCGCCACCTGCCGCATCGCTGCTCAGGCGCTGTTGGGTTTTGTCTGGATCAGACAGGCAAGCAACGACGCCGCCGGTCAGAGCAATGTTGCGCACATGCTCGCGACCCATCATTCCAGCGCCAATCAGGCCGTAGCGGAGCGGTGTCGTCATGCGTCAGGCCGTAAGCTCGAGGATGGGAAGATCAAGCGCTGACGCGATGGCGCGCAACGCCGGGCGATGATCGCCATAGGCGATCGCCACATGATGCTCGAGGCCTTCGCCAATCAAACGCTCCAGGGAACGCTCGACGCCGCCATCAAATGTCAGCACGCCCGACGTGCCGGTAAAGCTCATGGGCGCCGCAGTCATTGTTCCAGCGCCAACCACCAGCATCGTCTTGCCGTGAGCCTGGCTCAGGCGCGCGAGCGTGACGCGGCCAGGCTTCAGCGTGAACTGGCGCAACAACGGCATCTTGCGATTGGAGTGGATCTGGGCTTGCGGCGGCGTCGCCGGATCGCACATGTCAAGCGGCGCAAGCCCGCAATGCCAGAGCACGCCCGTCTCACTCTCCCTGTCCATGTCGACGATATCAACCAGCCAGGACGAAGAGCCTGCCGCCTCCTGCAGCATCAACGCGCTGACCGCGCCATAGACATCTGCCTCACATGCCGCAGGGATCCCATGATCGTTCATCATGCCCATGGGGCCGCACGCCGCACAGCCATATTCGGTGAACATTTCCGGCCAGCAGCGCACCGCAAGCGCGTCAAAGCCATTGGCCTCCGACAGGCCTTTGAGCGCGTCAAACACCGACAGCGACTTGTCGAGTTGCGGCTGATCGACCTCATCAATTCCGGACACTGTGGCTGCAACCGTGCGGCGAATACCGGCAATAGCGTCAGGGGTGGCTGCGCGCGCGCGATCAAACAGGGTCGCAAGCTCGACCTGCTCGACGCCAGAACCTGTGAGCGCTTTGAGCGCTGCAGGATCATAGGCGCACGTGTCAAACCCATCCGGGTGGCGCCCGATCAAGCCAACGGTCGCGCCTTTCAGTTTCGCCAGAGCGCGCGTTGCTGCTGCGTCGGTCGCAGGCTTTGCCGGGCGCGCCCGGCCAGGATTGACCATATGCATGCCGGCGAGCAACTCACCGAGGCCTGACCCCACATCCTCGGGCTTTGCGTAAAGCCAGCCATGGGGGCGGCCGATCTTTCCAAGCGCGTGAGCAGCAAGATTGAGACCGCAGAACGAGTTCAGCCTGAGGCGACCGCCAAGGCGTGGTTCGGGAAACGCCCAGATCGCAAGCGGGGCTGACAAGGCCTGAGCGATCTCGACCGTCATGCTCGCGTCCGTGAAGGTCACCTGCAACAGGAGAACGCGGTCAAGGTCCTGACCCTTCAAGGTTTCAAGCGCTGCGCGGGCCGCTGCCGCATCAAACAACAGGTTGCGCGGCCCAACCGTTTCGACCCCATGCTGATCAAGGATGCGAAAGGCCTTTGCGGCGATTTCTTCTGCAAACGGCACATCAAAGGTGGCGCGTGCCAGCGCGAGAACGCCAATGGCCATGACCTAGCCTCCAAAACCTTTGTAGCGATGCCTGAAATCGGCGTCGACATGCCGCGACACCACGCTGCCGCCGTAGGCCGGATGCATGAACCACGGGGTTGCGGCATCATCGGTCAGCCGGTTGAGCATGCGCATATACGGCACACCTTCGCCCCTGAGGCCGAAACGGATCGCATCCCAGTCCGGGAACATCTTGAACGGGGCAAGCCAGATCGCGCGGCCCGCCAGATAGCCAGAAGCGCCCGCAGCGTAGGCATGCTCCAGAATGGCCTTGAACTCCGGCCCATGCGCGCCGGCAGACAACATGACCCAGGGGCGGCCGGCAGCTTTGCCAAGCGCATCAAAATGCTTCTGAACAGCCTCGGAGCCCGGCTTGCCGAGGCCCGGCACGTCGCGTGCCGGCACCGGGCTTTCGAGCTTGAACACGTCGACGCCATAAGCGTCATCTGCAAAGTCCGAGACGGAATCGATGACCAGCGACGCGCGCTTGTCGGTCATTTCAACGTACTGCTTGGTCTGGTTGGCTTCGCCCGCGAGCGGATAGACCAGCAGTTCGAACACGAATGGAATGTCGTAGACGCGGCAGGCCTCGCCAATGCGCTTCACAAAGTCCTTCTGCGCTTGGCGAACCTTGGCGTCTGCATCCGGTCGGTACCAGGCCAGAACCTTGACCGCATCGCCGCCAACCCGCTTGATCTTCTCAACCGACCAATCGTCAATTTCGGCCGACAGACGTCCGCCGGGTGTTTCGCGGAAGATCGAGTCCTCGAGTGTGACGATCAGCCCCTTTTGCGGGCTCAAGACAGACAGTCCGCGCCCAAGGATGAAGTGCGGATCAAGCAGCATGGCGGTTGATTCACCCTGCAACTCCTCGATCAGCAGTCGCTTGAACCCCTGAACATCGCCGTATGGTGCTTCGGCTGTGCCGCGCTTTTCCCGTATCGGGTTCTTGATTGGCGGGCGCTGGTCGACAGCTGTCATCTTGAAGCGGCCGGTGTCGTCAGCAAGGCGGCGCAAGCCCCAGAGTTTGCCAGGAGAAAGTTCCATCAGGTCCAGTCCTTCAATCGAGCTTCAACGTCAGCGCGGGCAGGGGTGCCGCGCCGTCCACCAAAGCGGGTGCATTTGAGGGCAGCTGCCACCGTTGCGAAACGGATGGCGTCAATCAGAGGCGCGTTTTCGGCAAGTCTCAGTGCAAAGGCGCCATGCCAGACGTCGCCGGCGCCGTTGGTATCAACGACGTCGACGGCGAGTGCCGGCTGATGATGCACACGGCCAGCCTCAACGAAATACGAGCCGTCAGCACCATCAGTGGCGAGGATCCGCGTGTCGCTGAACCGGCGCTGGAGGATCAGGATTGCCTCTGCGAGATCCTGCGTGCCGGCATGCTCCCGCGCAGCCTTGGCGGCATAGGCCGTATGTGTCGAGGCCGCGACCAACCGGTCAAGCGGCCCTTCCGCGCGGTCAACATCGAGGATCGCGGGCTTACCGGCGGCGCGTGCGGCACCGAGCATCCGGATGCTGCCTTCCGGCCAGCGGCTATCGCCCAGAACCGCATCGACGTTGGCCGGCAAGGACACCGGCAGCGCTTCCAGGCAATCGGGAAGGTCGCGGTCTGCGAAATTCACGAGACCGCGTTCGCCGGTTTCATCAATCAGCACCGCCGAAATCGGCGATCGCTTGCCCTTGATCCGCACACTTGGCGTCACATCAAGGCCTTCGCTGATCAATTCATCAAGAATGGATGTGCCGATCTGATCATCGCCAAGCCGGGTCGCAAACAGAACCTGGGCCCCAAGCCGCGCAATCGCAACGGCGGCGTTGGCTGCAAGTCCCCCACCCACAACTGCAAAATCGCTCGCACGCGACTTGCCCGCGCCAAGCGGCAGCCGCTCGATGCGGTAGATATGGTCCTGGACGGCGATGCCGATGCAAAAAACAGTGGTCATGGAACGGGGTTTGGCCAGAGTCATCTATCTTATAGAAGACTTCACAAGGCGCGTCGACCCGCTTTCCGCAAAAGAGCTCGTCAGCCCTGTTATCAGGACAAAATCACTCGGGCGTCGGCGTGGTGCGGCGTGTCCAGCCCTGCGGGCCGAGATGTTCCTGAGGCTGAAAACGGGCCTTGTAGGCCATCTTCTTCGAGCCCTCGACCCAGTAGCCGAGATAAAGATAGGGCAGGCCGCGCTTCCTGGCCCGAGCAACATGATCGAGGATCATGAAGGTGCCGAGCGAGCGCCCGCCGGACACTTCCGGATCAAAGAACGAGTAGACCATCGACAAGCCGTCAGACAGCACATCTGTGAGCGCGACACCCAGAAGCGGCCCGACGCCCTGGCCGTTCAGGGCTGAATCCGGCCCGCGCTTTCGGTACTCGATCACTTCACTTTCAACATGCGTATCCTCGACCATCAGCGCATAGTCGAGCATCGACATGTCCATCATGCCGCCGCCCGGGTGGCGCTGGTCGAGATAGGCGCGAAACAGCGAATACTGTTCGGACGATGGGTTCGGCGGCCCAAGGTGCCCGATAATGTCCGAATTGTCTGAGCGTACCCGACGGTAGCTGCGTGTGTCTTTGAAATCATCGACACATACGCGGATGGATATGCAGGCGCGACACGCCTCGCACGCCGGACGATAGGCAATGTTTTGCGAGCGCCGGAAACCACCTTGCGTCAGGATGTCGTTGAGTTGCGTGGCGCGGTGCCCAACGAGATGGGTAAACACCTTGCGCTCCTGTTTGCCCGGCAGATACGGGCAGGGGGACGCAGCAGTGAGATAGAACTGGGGGTTCTCGCGTTGGTGCTCGGTCACGGCGACAGAGTACCAGTCAATCGGCGCGCGAAAAGGGGCTTCGAACGAGATTTACGCAGAATTTGTCGGCTGCGGCGCTGTGGCCGGGCGGTCAGCAACAACCACTGTCCCGAGTAACAGGTCATGCAGCAGGCGCTTTCGCTCATTGAAGAGCCCAACAAGCAGGACAAGGGGCGAAAGGCTGACGACGGAGACATAGAACAAAAACGCGTGTCCAACCGCCAGAAGCGGGCCTGGAAGTTCGCCGGTCCATTTTGCAAGGCGGATCCCGACCATCCGCATCCCAACGCTTTGCCCTGATCTTCCAAGCGTCAACCAAAAATAGCCAAGCGCGATGAGGATCATGATGACCGGAAACAGGGCAAAGCCTGTCCCGTTTGTCACGAGGCCAAGCAGGAACAAGGGGCCGAGCGCCGTGAGTTGAAAGAACAGGATGATCAGCACATCAAGCACGTGCGCGATCATGCGTTTGCGCCGGATATCGCGAAACAGGTCCGGGCTTGACCATGGATCATAGGCGTGTGGCCTGTTGCCACCGACCTCAGGCACAGAACTGATCGACATTCTTCGCACTCTCCAGCAGCGCTACTCATGACGTGGCGTATCCCGCCAGCATCTGCAAGATGTTGGCGTCTCAGGCGCCGCCAGCAGGAATGCGCCTGGGCTGGAAGCCTTCCTCGCTCAGAGCCTGGGCTACCCGTTCGGCATGCGCGCCATCGCGCGTTTCAACCATCACATCGACGGATGCTCCTTTTGCGGGAACATCAAGGAACATGCGCTTGTGCTCGACTTCGAGAATGTTGGCGCCAAGCCGGCCCAAAATCGTCGAGATGGCCGCAAGTGTTCCGGGCTTGTCGTCGATCCGGATCCTGAAGCCGACAATCCGCTCCTCGCGCTCAAGCTCGCGAACCATGACGGAAGCAGCCATGCGCGGATCGATGTTTCCGCCGCAAAGAACAAGTCCGACCTTTCGCCCGCGATAGCGATGCGGGTCGGCAAGAAGAGCTGCAAGGCCAGCAGCCCCTGCACCTTCCGCCATGGTCTTCTGCAAGGTGAGGTAAGCGTTGACCGCGCGCTCGATGTCGGTTTCCGACACAAGCACCGTGTCTTCAAGAAGGGCTGGTAGAATCGAGAGTGCCAGCTTGCCCACGTGCTTGACCGCAATACCCTCGGCAAGCGTTGCGCCCCCGCAGACACTCTCAAGCCCGCGCAACGCCGCGTGAAGCGAAGGGTAGAGCTGCGCCTCGACTGCAACCATCCGGATCGAAGGCTTCAGCGCCTTCGCGCCGACCGCAATGCCCGACATGAGGCCGCCGCCGCCAACCGGAACGATAATGGTGTCGAGGTCGGGCGCATCCTCGAGCATTTCGCGCGCGATTGTGCCCTGGCCTGCGGCAATCAGCGGATCATCGTAAGGGTGAACCCACGTCAGACCATGCGTGTTGGCCAGATCCTGTGCCTTTGTCTGCGACACATCGAGGGTTGCGCCATGGAGCACAACGGTTGCGCCATGGGCCTCGGTTGCAGCGACCTTCACGAATGGCGTGCCCTCGGGCATGACAATTGTTGAGGGTATGCCAAGCCGGCGCGCATGGTAGGCGACGGCCTGGGCATGGTTTCCAGCCGACATCGCCACCACACCGCGCTTGCGCTCATCAGGGGTGAGGCTTGAGAGCTTGTTGAGGGCGCCGCGCTCCTTGAAGGAGGCTGTAACCTGCTGGTTTTCGTACTTGACCCAGACCTCGGCGCCAACAAGCGCCGATAGACGCGGTGCCGGAAAGCAGGGGGTGCGCAGGATATGGCCCTTCAGAACCCGGGCCGCGGCGTCGATATCGTCAAGCGTGATCATGCGTCAGACATTACAACGCAGGATCCTGTTCGCGAACGAAAAATCAGCCGGCCTGTCAGGGCACAAACCCTTCAAAGATCATCTGGTCGCTCCAGCGTGCCGAGCGTGCGCGATCTTCGGGCGTGCGCACCGTCCAGGTAAGCGTCGGCGCACCCGTCAGCGCTTTCCATGACATCGCGGCGAAGGAGGGCAGGTGCTTGACGTTGAACGCAACGAAATCCGGGCGGGTGCGCCAGGCATGCATGAGATGGGTGTTCTGGACCTTCTCTACGCCGGTCAGCGCATCCCAGTGCGGATCATTGCCAAAAATTTCGGCGACGATTCCGCGCGGGCGATCCGGAATAAGGTCACGCGCGTTATCAACGACCTTGGGATCAAACGACATGATCGCAATAGGGCCAGAATATCCCGTAAGGACCGAGGCCATGCGCTTCAGGAGCAGGGGCGCGCCATCAAAGTTCGATTTGACCTCAAGGAAAATCGCCGACTTGCCACCAACCGTGTCGAGCAAGTCAGACAGCCTTGGCATGCGGTCTTCAGTGTCGCGGAAGGGAATGGACTGCAGCGTCTTCGCGTCAGCGCCAAGAACAGGGCCTGCGCCCGTTGTCAGCCGCTCAAGCGTGAAGTCATGGAACACCATCGCCTCGCCGTCTCCGGCCAGCTGAAGGTCAACCTCGATCGCGAATCCACCTTTGACTGCGGCGGATACCGCGCTCAGGGTATTCTCGATGATCCCGTTGGCCTTATTGTGTAGTCCACGATGGGCAACAGGGTGTGCGGTCAGCCAGGACGTGTCACTCATCAGCCCGAAATCTCAACAATCGCTTCAACCTCAACGGCGGCATCAAGCGGCAGCGCTGCGACGCCCACAGCCGAACGTGCATGCTTTCCGGCCTCGCCAAACACCTCGACCAGGAGATCAGAGCACCCATTGATGACTTTCGGTTGATCGGTGAATGACGGCGCAGAAGCGACAAAGCCCGTCAGTTTCACGACTTTTACGACCCGGTCGAGATCGCCAAGGGCTGCCTGCATCTGGGCAATCAGGTTGATCGCGCAGATTCGGGCGGCACGCTGGCCATCTTCAAGACTGACGCCGCCACCAAGCTTGCCCGCGACAGCGACCTTGCTGCCCTCAAAACAGATCTGCCCGGAGATGAACAGCAACTGCCCGGTCCGCACAAACGGGATGTAGCTTGCAACCGGGGCCGCGGGCACCGGGATCGTGATGCCCAGCGCGGCCAGGCGGGAAGTGATTCTCGAGCTCATGAGGCGTTCCTTTTCATAAAGATCAGTATGGCGATCATGCGCGCGGCGGCAAGCGCGTTCGAATCGAGGGGTGAAATCATTCTGAAATCCGCGACACGTCGTCTGAGGTGCGTGCGATTGCTGGACAGCTCATCGTGTTGGTGTCAAAAGCGCGCGTTGTCGACGTGCTTCGTGACGCAACCTTAAGCCATCACGACCGATACCTGGAGGCTGCGGCCGCAGCTTTGGTGCCGGAAAACCTGAAGGGAATACTGACGTGGCCGAAAACGCCTCAACAAGTCCGGAACCGACCCGGCGCGATTTTCTCTATCTCGCAACCGGTGCTACCGCTGGCGTGGCCGGCATTGGCGCGGTCTGGCCGTTTGTAGCCCAGCTTCAGCCGGACGCCTCGCAGCTCGCCCTTGCCTCGGTCGAAGTCAACATCACGTCGATCCAGCGCGGACAGGCCATCACTGTCATGTGGCGTGGTCGCCCGGTGTTTGTGCGCCATCGCACGGAAGAAGAGATCACCGCAGCGCGCGGTGTTCAGCTCTCCCAGCTTCCCGATCCCCAGTCTGATGATGCTCGCCACAAGGCAAATCGTGGTCAGTGGCTCGTGTTGGTCGGCGTCTGCACCCATCTCGGCTGCGTCCCGATCGGTACTGCCGGCGACTTCAAGGGCTGGTTCTGCCCGTGCCATGGCTCACACTACGACACATCTGGCCGCATTCGCCGTGGCCCGGCGCCCAGGAATCTCGAAATTCCGCCGTATGAGTTTGTTTCCGACACTTCCATCCGTATCGGCTAAGAGGCAAAGCTAGATGTCTGGTCACTCTTCCTACATCCCGAAGTCCGGGATCGAGCGCTGGCTCGATGTGCGTTTGCCGGTCGTGCGGATGATGCACGATCAGTTCGTGTCGTTCCCGACGCCGAAGAACTTGAACTACTGGTGGACGTTCGGCGGCATTCTGATGCTCTGCCTTGTAACGCAGATCATCTCCGGCATCGTGCTGGTCATGCACTACACGCCGCATACCTCGCTTGCCTTTGCCTCCGTTGAGCACATCATGCGCAACGTCGAGTATGGCTGGCTGATCCGCTACATTCACCAGAATGGCGCGTCGATGTTCTTCATTGCGGTCTACATCCACATCTTCCGCGGGATGTATTATGGCTCCTACAAGGAGCCGCGCGAGGTCCTCTGGATCCTCGGCGTCATCATCTTCCTGTTGATGATGGCCACCGCCTTCATGGGCTACGTGCTGCCCTGGGGCCAGATGTCGTTCTGGGGTGCAACCGTCATCACCAACCTGTTCTCCGCGATCCCGATCGTGGGCAACACGATCACGTCGCTGCTCTGGGGCGGCTTCTCGGTCGATAACCCGACACTGAACCGCCTGTTCTCGCTGCACTACCTGCTGCCGTTCATGATCCTCGGCGTCGTGATACTGCACGTCTGGGCATTGCATGTGTCCGGCCAGAACAACCCGACCGGCGTGGAGCCAAAGTCCTCCAAGGACATGGTTCCGTTCACACCCTACGCAACCGTCAAGGACGGCTTTGCCATGGTGTGCTTCATCACGCTGTTCGCGTACTTCGTGTTCTTCAACCCTGGCTATCTCGGACACCCGGACAACTACATTCCGGCCAATCCGCTGGTGACCCCGGCGCACATTGTGCCGGAATGGTACCTGCTGCCGTTCTACGCCATCCTGCGCGCCATTCCCGACAAGCTCGGCGGCGTCATCGCCATGGTTGGCGCGATCGCCATCCTGTTCTTCCTGCCCTGGCTTGATCGCTCGAAGGTGAAGTCAGCGCGCTATCGCCCGCTGTTCAAGCAAGCGTTCTGGGTATTTGCGGTGGTGTGCGTGGGTCTTGGATATCTCGGCGCCATGCCGGCCGAGGGCCTGTATGTCACGATGGCCCAGATTCTGACCTTCTACTACTTCGCCCACTTCCTGATCATCCTTCCGCTGATCGGCGTGTTTGAGACGCCAAAGCCGCTCCCGGCTTCGATCAGTGAGTCGGTTCTTGGTCCGAAGACTGGTGCCTCCACAACTGCCGGCGCGCCCGCAGCGCCCGAGCGCAACTGACGCTCGCAAGGAGAATATCTGATGATCCGTCTCCCCGCACGCCTGACCGGCCTTATCGTCGCGGCCGGTCTCGCCCTCGGAATGGCAACCCCGGCCCTGTCTGCAGGCTCCCCTGACGCTCCGCGCCCGGCCAATGTGCCGTGGTCGTTCTCAAACCCGTTTTGGGGCATGTTCGACCGTGCCCAGCTTCAGCGTGGCTTTCAGGTCTACAAGGAAGTCTGCTCAAGCTGCCATGGCATGGAGCTTCTGCGCTATCGCAATCTGGGTGAGCGCGGTGGACCCGAGTTCCCTGAGGCCATGGTCAAGGCGCTGGCAGCGCAGTATCGCGTGACCGAGCTCAACGATCGCGGCGAACCGGCTGAAAGGCCGGCAGAAGCCAAGGATCCGTTCCAGAGCCCGTTCCCGAACAAGCTGGCCGCAGCTGCTGCCAACAACGGCAAGGCGCCGCCGGATCTGTCCGTGATCGCAAAGGCCCGCACCTACTTCCGCGGCTTCCCGCTGTTCGTGGTCGATCTGTTCACCGGCGAGAACCTGATGACCGGCCCGAACTATCTCTACGCGTTCCTGACTGGATATCAGGAGCCGCCGGCCGGTGTTGAGGTCGTGGAGGGCGCGCACTACAACCGCTACTTCCCCGGCAACTGGGTTGGCATGCCCAACATCCTTGCCGACGGTCAGATCCAGTATCAGGACAATTCGCCGCAAACCGTTTCGCAATATGCGCGTGACGTCACCGCTTTCATGTACTGGGCAGCTGAGCCCAAGATGGAAGAGCGCAAGCGTATGGGCATGTTCGTGATCCTGTTCCTGATCTTCTTCGCGACGCTGCTTTACTTCACGAAGAAGAAGGTGTGGGCGAGCGTGAAGGGTCACTGACCTGGCGCATGCCTGATTGATGTGAGCGGGGGCTTCGGCCCCCGTTTTCATTTGTCCCGACCAAAGGCTTCTATCCCGAAGCTGCAACTTCGTGTTTCGTTGAACGCTGCAGGAGACATGTATGGCAAAGCAGGTTCTTGGCGTTATCGGCGGTTCGGGTGTCTACGATCTGCCCGGTCTTGAGAATGCGCGCTGGGAGACGGTCGAAAGCCCCTGGGGGGAGCCGTCCGATCAACTCAGGCGTGGTGAGATCAACGGGTTGCCGCTGGTCTTTTTGCCGCGACACGGGCGCGGACACCGCTACAGCCCGAGTGACATCCCGTATCAGGCCAACATCGACGTCATGAAGCGCGCGGGCGTGACCACGCTGATCTCGCTGTCAGCTTGCGGCTCGTTTCGCGAGACCATGCCACCTGGCACGTTTGCGCTGGTTGATCAGTTTATCGACCGCACGTTCGCCCGCCCCAAGAGCTTCTTTGGCAAGGGCTGTGTTGGCCATGTCGGCTTTGCCCACCCGGTTTCGCCGCTCGTGTTTGGCTATCTCAGGGACGCGCTGCGGTCCCAGTCCATCGCCCACGCGCTTGGCGGAACATATCTGTGCATGGAGGGCCCGCAATTCTCGACGCTGGCTGAATCGCGGCTCTACCGCGACGTCTGGGGTTGCGACATCATTGGCATGACCGGCATGCCCGAGGCCAAGCTCGCCCGCGAGGCCGAGATCCCCTACGCCATGGTTGCCATGGTGACGGATTTCGACTGTTGGCACCCGGACCATGATCACGTCGATGTGGCGAGTGTTGTTGCGGTCATGCGTTCGAACGTCGAGACAGCGCGCCGCCTGATCGTCGGGCTTGCAGCCCTTTTGCCCCGCGAAACCGAGGCTTGTCCCTTGGGCAGCGACCGGTCGCTCGACCACGCGATCATGACGGCTCCCGCCATGCGCGATCCCTTGCTTGTTGCCAAACTGGACGCCGTCGCCGGCCGCGTCCTCAACCCCACATGAGAGTGTCCATGTCGCTTGCTGATGCCATTCGCACCATCCCGGATTACCCGAAGCCGGGCATCCTGTTTCGCGACATCACCACACTTCTCGGCGACGCCAGAGCCTTTCGCCGCTCGGTGGATGAGTTGGTCCAACCCTATGCGGGTGCCGGCATCCATCAGGTCGCCGGCATTGAGGCCCGCGGGTTCATTCTGGGCGGCGCTGTCGCGCACCAGCTCTCGGCGGGCTTTGTCCCCATTCGCAAGAAGGGGAAACTGCCGCACGAGACCGTGTCGATCGCCTATTCTCTGGAGTATGGCGTCGACGAAATGGAAGTCCATGCGGATGCCGTAAAGCCCGGTGACAAGGTCATCCTGATCGACGATCTGATCGCAACGGGCGGCACGGCAACCGCTGCCGTGACACTCCTGAAACGACTTGG
>JAIYEB010000183.1 GCA_027487195.1 Hyphomicrobiales bacterium
ACGAGATCAACGCCAAGATCGCCCCATGGGATCTCCGCGCTGGTCTTGTGTTCGCTGAAGCTGAGCTGGCGCCCGCCAATCGAGATATGCTCGCCTGACTGGGCAAATGTGTCGCGCCAACGCCCCTGAATCGAGTCAAACTCGAGGAGATGGGCCGTCGCAGCCAGCCCGCCCTTGATTTCATTGAGGTGAACAATTTCGAGCCGGTTCTGGCCTCTTGGATCGTCTGCCGGGCGTTCTGCAGCCCCGAATGCCGCCCGCAGCGCAAGGCGGCCGATACGGCCCATGCCGTTGATGCCAACTCTCATCCCGCACTCCATGATCGCTGGCGTGCCGTTGCATTCGTCTATGACAAAGTCATGACAGGGATGGCATCGTCGTAGCGCCCGCCGTGCAGATCGTCCTCGGCGAGCACGTCGGAGGACAGCGCGCCTTGCACATCGAGGTTCGAGACTGCAAGCTCGAGTTGACCCTCGATGGCGGTCGCGGTGAATCCAGACGCCGCCTTGTAGGTGACGGCGTCGAAGACGAGATCGCGGTCGAAATCTGTAAAGCTCATCACCACGCCGTCGTGGCGATCCACCCGCCAGCAGCGGCACATCGTGGTGAGCCCGCCCGCAACGTGCGTTGCGAGTGCGGGGGGGCATTCTTCTAGCCCAATCAATAAATTGGCGGAACGAAGCTGCTAGCCGCCCCGCGAGAACCATTTGCTACGCAAGGGGCTTGTGTCGTGCATCAATGGTGGCAGAATTCTGCTGACGTGATCTCCGGAAAGAAAGCCGCCGACAAATGAAAATGCCACCCTTGTACAAATACCTTAGCGTGCAAGGAGCAAGGCTGACGTTGGGAAATCGTACTTTCAAACACGCAAAGCCGTCAGATTTCAACGACACCGAAGACCTTTCGATTCAAAGTATCTTTCCAGAGGAAACAGAGGCGGCGCTGAAAAGGCTTTCAATTGGTTCTACAGACGTAATCCTTGCACATCTGAATGAAGTCCCGACCTGTAGCTCGCCGATGAGGGAGAAGGTCGCCATCCTTCAAAACGTATTCCGGAGGAATCCTGACGCTTCAGCCATCATCAAAGCCGAGATGGCAAAGGAGGGAGGGGATGAGATTTATAACGTTGAGCACATGCGTGCGAGAGCTGAAGCGTTTGTCCGTGAAATAAACGAATTCATGCAAGGCTATCGCGTACTTTGCGTGACGAGTCTCAACGACTCCGAAAAAATGTGGTCGGGTTATGCCGAGAACCACAAAGGCATCGCACTGCGGATCGAACCGAATTCGGCTAAGGACTCGAAATTCCAGCTTTTCCGTCCCGTCACGTACCGCGAGAAGCGACCTCCGCTCTTCGAGGATACGCTAGAATTCATCGCGGGTAGCTTGTTCGGAGACCAAGAGGCCAAGCGTGAGGCAACGCTCGATAAGATCATATATGCCAAAACACTGAAGTGGGCGCACGAATGCGAATATCGGTTGGCCATACCGATGCTGCAGGACGAAGAACCTTGGAATACGCTTCCCTATCACCCCGAAGAGTTGACCGAGCTGTATCTGGGCCTTGCAATGGACAAAGCAGATGCTGACGAAATTGTTGGACTGGCTCTGGGGGTGAATCCAAAAATAATGATCTTTGTAGCCAAGCGAAATGCAAATGGAATTATCGGATTCGATCCGCGCTGATGCGGTAACACGAATTAATCTTAGAAAAATTGCCTTTCTTGCGAGTAAAATGGAACGAAGAATCGATGCTGATTATTCTAATACTTCCACGAGGTCGATATTGTTAGCGATCTGCAAGTCCCAGGCGTTCGCCTGAACCGGCAAGCTGTCGGTGTCGAAACGGACGGGAACGTCGAACTGGAACAACGCGGTCGGCGCTGATCCCGGCGCCGAGGCAAAGGTGATCCGGCCCGTCTGGTGATCGATCGCGGCAGGCATCGGACACGTCCATGCCGCCATACCTCGCCTTAAACTTGTAGAAGGTCGCCTTGTTGATCCCTTGCGTCCGGCAGAAATCAGCCCTCTTTGCCCCGGCCTACTGCTCCTTCAGCATCCCAATGATCTGTTCCCACCAAACCGGACCGTTTTGACTGGCAACCCGGCTCAGAGGACTGCAAACCCTGCAAGGATCGCAGGCGTCTGTGGCAACACGCGCATGATGAGTTCAAATCTCAGCCCAGAGCGCGGGCAATCACAATCTTCTGAACCTCGCTCGCGCCTTCATAGATCCTGAGCGCGCGCACCTCGCGATAGAGTTCCTCCACCTTGACGCCGCGCGTGACCCCAAGCCCGCCGAACAGCTGGACGGCGCGGTCAATCACGACCTGCGCGGTTTCGGTCGCCATCAGCTTGGCCATGGCAGCTTCTTTGGTCACGCGAGGTGCGCCATGGTCCTTCACGTATCCCGCGCGTGCAATGAGGAGGGCTGCCGCATCAAGCTCGGCTGCCGACTGGCCAATGCTGGCTTGTGTGAGCTGGAGATCACCAAGCGTTCCGCCGAACATCTTGCGGGTTCGCGCCCGCTCGCGCGCCTCATCAAGGGCCCGCATGCCAAAACCCAGCGCGGCTGCGCCAACGGTGGTGCGAAACACGTCGAGCACGCTCATGGCGATCTTGAAGCCTTCGCCTGCCTGTCCGATCAACGCATCAGCGGGAAGCCGGCAGGCCTCAAACTTCAGGGTTGCGAGCGGGTGCGGGGCAATCACATCGATCCGCTCGGCAATCGTCAGGCCTTCGATGGTGGCCGGCACGATGAAGGCGGACAGTCCGCGTGCGCCCGGCGCCTCGCCGGTGCGTGCAAACACCACATACTGGTCTGCAATGCCCCCGTTCGAGATCCAGGTCTTGGTGCCATCAAGGCGCCAGCCAGCACCATCGCGGCTTGCAGTCGTGGATAGGGCTGCAACGTCAGATCCCGCATCGGGTTCAGACAAGGCAAACGCGGCAATCGCTGTTCCTGCGCGCGCACCCGGCAGCCAGCGCGCCTTTTGCTCCGGCGTCCCGAACAGCGTCAGCGCACCGGATCCAAGCCCCTGCATGGCAAAGGCAAAGTCAGCAAGGCCGGAGTGATAGCCAAGGCCTGCGCGAATGATTGACAGACCTCTGACGTCAAGCTTCGGGACCGCGCCGCCGTCTTCAGGCACAGCCCAGTCCAGCAATCCAGATTGCCCAAGGCGCGAAACAAGCGCCCGGCACGACGCATCAACATCATGATGGTCCACAAGGCTGAGTGAGGCGCGTCCCGCACCATCGACCATCGCGGCGAGTGCCCGGTGGCGATCATCAAACAGCGGCAGCGACAAAAGCTCGGCTGAGATCATGCCAGTGGTCCAATTCTGACATTCGAACTGGCGATTGCCTCAAGGCGGGATCCGAATGTGAAATTCATTCCGCTAGTCCCCGCCGAAGATCGGCTTTTGTTTTGCGGCAAAAGCCTCGAAGGCGCGGCGGAAATCGTTGGTCTTCATGCAAAGCGCCTGGGCAATCGCTTCCGCCTCGATGGCATCGTTGATGGACATGGCCCATTCCATGGCGATCATCCGCTTGGTCACGCCATTTGCGAATGTTGGCCCCGCCAGGAGGTCGCGGGCATAGAGTGTGGCATCCGCGAGAACCTTTTCTGGGTCCGCAAGGCGATTGAAGAAGCCCCAACGCTCGCCCTCGATGCCGCCCATGACGCGCCCGGTGTAAAGCAGGTCGCTCGCGCGCCCGAGACCCACAATCCGCGGCAGCATGGCGCAAGCACCCATGTCGCAGCCGGCAAGGCCGACCTTGTTGAACAGGAACGCGACCTTGGTCCGCTCTGTGCCGATCCGGATGTCGGAGGCCATGGCAATGATAGCACCGGCGCCAACGCATACGCCGTCGATCGCCGCAATGATGGGTTGCGGGCAGGCCCGCATTTCCTTGATCAAGGCGCCCGTCAATTCCGTGAAGGCCAGCAGGTCTGGCACGCTCATGGTTGTCAGCGGCTCGATGATTTCGAACACGTCTCCGCCCGAGCAGAAATTCCCGCCTGCACCGGTCACAACCACCGCGTGAACGTCTGGGTCCTTCTGCAGGGAATGAAAGAACGCGCCGAGTTCCGTGTAGCTCTCGAACGTCAGCGGGTTCTTCTTGTCGGGGCGGTTCAGGGTCACGGTTGCAAGACCATCAACGACGGTCAGGCTGAAATGTTCGGCAGTGCGCACGGGCGCTGGACGTGGCAGGCGGCTCATGTCGGGTCCTTTTGCATTCCGCTTCGGACCGAGCGCTTGAGGCGGCCAAGCTGCGCCATGAGCTGGTCGAGGTCAGCTTGTTCAATGTCGCCCATCAACTCGGCAATCCAGGCCTCATGGGCTTCGGCCATCTTTTCAAACTCGGCAATGCCGGCCTCGGTCAGGCGCACAAGCACAGCCCTCTTGTCCAGCGGGCTCGCGCGCCGTTCGACCATTCCCTGTTCAGCCAGAACCTCGACGAGCGACGTGACGTTGCCATTTGTCACCATCATCCGGCGGGAGAGTTCTCCGAGCGAAACATCGCGCACGGCCTTGTGCAGCTGGGCCATCAGGTCAAAGCGCGGCAAAGTCACGTCAAACTGCTCACGAAGACGGCGGCGGATTTCGGTTTCGATCAGGTTGGTGCACGTCAAAAGCCTGAGCCACAGCCGCACCTCCGACTTGTGGTCGCGCGGGCGTTCCATTGCCTTGGTTTCGGCGTCAATCACAGCGCCTTCGGCCATCGTCAAACCTCTCCCCCTGCCACCGGAAGGGCAACGCCATTGACGGCACCTGCATCGTCGCCAACGAGATATGCAACCGCCGCAGCAACTTCCTGCGGTTGAATCATCCGGTTCAGCGGGTTGGAACGCGACAGCTCGGCACGTGCCTCGGCCTCGCTTCGACCGGTCTTGGCCATGATCTTTTCAACGGATGTCGACACAAGGTCAGTCTCGGTAAAGCCCGGGCAGACCGCATTCACGGTCACACCGGACTTCGCAACCTCAAGCGCAAGCGCGCGGGTCAGGCCCACAAGCCCATGCTTGGCCGCAACGTAGGCTGCAACATACGGGTAGCCTTTCAGCCCCGCCGTTGACGCGATGTTGATGATCCGGCCCCAGCCCTTTGCTGTCATGGCCGGGAGCACGAGGCGGCTGGCGATGAAAGCCGCTTCGAGGTTAAGCGCCAACATGCGTCTCAAAAGCGCCTGATCCTGACGTGCAAACGGCGCGCTTTCGGCTGCGCCTGCGTTGTTCACCAGCACATCGATCGCCTCTAGGGGCGCAAGGGCTGCGCTGAGCGCCGCCTCATCGGTGACATCAACCGCAAGATGTGTTGCACCAGCAGGCCCGGTTCCCGACCGCGAGATCGTGGTCACGCGATGGCCGTCGGCGAGCAGTCGCGACGCAATTGCAGCGCCAATTCCCCGCGAACCTCCCGTCACCAGAACGTGCCGAACCATGTTGTCCCCTTCGCAAACCTGCGCGCCGAAGCGTCACGGTTGTACGGAAGCATTTTAAGGCTAAAATATCTCCCGTCGAGCCCTGTCGGGCACGCGACGTTTGGAGGCGGACATGAAATTCGCGGTGATTGGCGGTGGACCCGCCGGGCTCTACTTCGCCATCCTTATGAAGAAGCTGCGCCCCCAAAGTGCCATCACGGTCTATGAGCGCAACAAGTCGGATGACACGTTTGGCTTTGGCGTCGTTTTTTCCGATCAGACGCTCGATATCTTCCAGCGCTACGACGATGAGAGCTACCGGATGATCCGGGACGCGTTCGCCTACTGGGATGACATCGAGGTCCAGTTCAAGGGAACGGTCCACCGGGTCGGCGGCAACGGCTTTTGCGGTTGTTCGCGCCGCACATTGCTCCTGCTCTTGCAGCAGCGCGCCAGGGCCTTGGGTGTCGACATGCGGTTCCAGGTCGACATCGAGGATGAATCAAAGCTCGATGCCGATGTGATCGTGGTTGCCGACGGCATCAACTCGCGGGTGCGTGAGAAGTATCGCGATCACTTCCAGCCCGAAACGGATCTCAGGCCAAACCAGTTTGCGTGGATGGGCTCTACCAAGCCGCTCGATGCCTTCACCTTCATCTTCCGTGAGACGCCGCACGGGATCTTCATCGCCCACGCCTACCAGTACGAGACCGGCGCCTCGACGTGGGTCATGGAAACCGATCCGGAGACGTTCGAACGCGCTGGTCTCGCCAAGATGAGCGAAGCCGAAAGCGCTGCTTTCCTTGAAGGTGTGTTCGCGAAGGAGCTCGATGGGCACCGGTTGGTGACCAACCGCTCACTCTGGCGCCGCTTCCCCATGATCCGCACCAAGCGTTGGGTCAAAGACAATCTGGTCCTGATGGGCGATTGCAAGGCCACCGCGCACTTCTCCATCGGGT
This sequence comes from Hyphomicrobiales bacterium, assembly GCA_027487195.1. Taxonomy (GTDB): domain Bacteria; phylum Pseudomonadota; class Alphaproteobacteria; order Rhizobiales; family UBA4765; genus JAIYEB01. The sequence continues at coordinate 6,384 of JAIYEB010000183.1, forward strand.
CAGGCACGAAGCTCGCCATGGAAGACGCCATCGCGCTGTTCGAGGCGTTCCGTGCCGAGGCCGAAGTGCCTGCGGCGCTGAACCACTACGAAACGAAACGTCGCGACGAGGTCGAGCGCACGCAGCATGCTGCCGATGTCAGTCTGGTGTGGTTTGAACATCTCGACCGGTTCTGGTCCATGGATCCGCACCAGTTTGCCTTTGGCCTGATGACCCGCTCGAAAGCCATCACCTTCGAGAATCTGGAATTGCGCGCGCCTGGCTTCGTGCGGGACGTCGAGCGCATGTTTGCCGATCAGGTCCATCGCGCCGGCCACAGCGATACGGTTCTTGATCTGCCACCCATGTTCCAGCCGTTCCGGCTCAGGGACATGCGGCTTGAGAACCGGGCGGTTGTCTCGCCCATGTGCATGTATTCGGCTGAGAACGGGCTGCCTGACGATTTCCACCTCGTCCATTATGGTTCGCGCGCCATTGGGGGTGCGGGTCTTGTTTTCACCGAAATGACCTGTGTTTCAGCCAGTGCGCGCATTACGCCGGGCTGCACCGGGCTTTGGAATGATGCCCAGGAAGCGGCGTGGACACGCATCGTGCGGTTCGTGCACGGCCAGTCAGCCGCGAAGATCTGCCTTCAGATTGGCCATGCCGGCCGCAAGGGATCCTCGAAGCTGATGTGGGATGGCATGGACCGTCCATTGCCCGAGGGCGGCTGGGATCTGATCTCGGCCTCAGCAATCCCCTATTATCGGGAAAGCCGCGTGCCGCGCGAAATGACGCGGGCGGATATGGAGCGCGTGATCGCCGACTTTGGCGCGACGGTCGTTCGTGCCGTGCGATGCGGGTTTGACATGATCGAGCTTCACGCAGCCCACGGCTATCTGCTGGCGAGCTTCCTCTCGCCTGTGACGAATGTGCGCAGCGATGAGTATGGCGGCACACTTGAAAACCGGCTGCGTTTCCCCCTCGAGGTGTTCCGCGCCATGCGCCAGGCCTGGCCGGCCGAAAAGCCAATGTCGGTTCGCATTTCGGCATCCGATTGGATCGAAGGCGGCATCGGCCCGGATGATGCGGTTTTGATTGCCGAAGCCTTCAGGAACGAAGGCGTTGACCTTGTCGATGTTTCCTCCGGCCAGACCGATCCGCGCTCGCGCCCCCATTATGGCCGGATGTTCCAGACACCGTTCTCGGACCAGATCCGCAACGAGGCTGGGATTGCGACCATGGCTGTCGGGTCCATCACGAGCGCCGATCAGATCAACACGATCATCGCCGCAGGTCGCGCAGACCTGGTGGCGCTTGGCCGCCCGCATCTTGCCGACCCTGCGTTCACCCTTCGCGCCGCCGCATGGTACGGCGTCGAAAATCATGTCGCGCCAAAACAATATGCGCCGGGCACGCATGCGCTCTACCGAACGATTGAAAAAGACCGGGCTGATCTTGTCGATCTCAAGCTGAAGGCAAAGCCAAAGCGGCATGCACCCGGCTCGTCCGAAACCATGAGGAACGCTGCAGAGTAGCGCGCGTCACGATCACGCTTGGGGTGGACTGATCAGGTTCCTCGATGCGGTTCGCGCGGCCTGACAAACCGCAGGGGCTTGCTGTAGTCTGAGGGCCATGTCCTCAGGCCAGCCTCTGTGTCGTGATTGCAGCGCGCGCTCATCTCAAGGCGCGCGCCGCTGTCATGCCTGCGGCAGCCCGAGGCTCTTGCGCCATCCCGCGCTGGACCGGCTGGCGATTGCACATCTCGATTGCGATGCGTTTTTTGCCGCTGTCGAAAAGCGCGACAACCCGGCCCTGATCGACAAGCCCGTGATCATAGGGGGCGGACGGCGAGGCGTGGTATCAACCGCCTGTTATGTCGCCCGCCTGAGTGGCGTTCGCTCGGCCATGCCGATGTTCAAGGCGCTTGAGGCGTGCCCGCACGCCGTCGTCATCAAGCCCGATATGACGAAGTACGCTGCCGTCGGGCGCGAGGTGCGCGAGCGCATGCTTGCGCTGACCCCGCTCGTGGAACCCCTGTCGATTGATGAGGCTTTTCTTGATCTCTCGGGGACCGAGCAGCTTCATGGCGGCTCACCCGCCACGGTCCTGGTTAGGCTTGCCCGCGAAATCGAGCGTGACATCGGGATTTCCGTGTCGATCGGGCTGTCCGGAAACAAGTTTCTGGCAAAGATTGCGTCTGACCTCGACAAGCCCAAGGGCTTTTCCGTGATCGACCCGGTTGATGCGCCTCAGTTTCTGGCAAGCCGCCCGGTGTCTTTCATCTGGGGCGTCGGGAAATCCTTCTCGGCAACGCTTGAAGCCGATGGGTTTCGCACGATTGCCGATCTTCAGCGCGCTGATCCGCTCGATCTGTTCCGTCGCTATGGCGCCTCGGGCCAGCGCCTGTCGAAGCTGTCTTTCGGCCTTGATGATCGCGTGGTTGATCCAAACGGGGATCGCAAATCGGTCTCGGCCGAGACCACGTTCGACGATCCGATCTCGGGGCGCCTCGCGCTCGAAACCATCATCTGGAAACTTTCAGAAAAAGTTGCGCGCCA
>JAIYEB010000182.1 GCA_027487195.1 Hyphomicrobiales bacterium
CTGCTTGGCCTCGTGTCAAAAGAGCGGGCGGATATGTTCCTGCCCATCACCTTCATTCTTGATCCCCGCCTGAGGGTGGTTGCGGTCATCCCGTTCTCAAACGACGGGTCCCATGCCTCAACGGTCCTTGAGACGCTTGCAAAGCTTGCGCCTGTTGAAGATCCGCGAACGGCGACCATGCAGGCGCCGATCCTGATCGTTCCAAACATCTTCGAGCCGGAGTTCTGCAAGCGTCTGATCGATGGCTATGAGGACCATGGCGGGCAAGAGTCCGGCTACATGCAGGAAAAGAACGGCAAAACCGTTCTTGTCGTGGACTACAATCACAAAAGACGCACGGATTGGGTGATACCCGACGAGAGCCTCCAGGGTGAGGTGCGCTCGCGTATCCTGCGCCGGCTCGTTCCTGAGATCCGCAAGGCCTACCAGTTTCAGGTCACGCGCATGGAACGCTACCTTGTGGCCTGTTACGATTCAGCGGTCGAAGGCCACTTCAACGCCCATCGAGACAACACCACCAAGGGCACCGCGCATCGCAGGTTTGCGGTGTCGATCAACCTCAATCCCGATGAGTATGAGGGCGGCGACCTGGTGTTTGCCGAGTTTGGTCAGGCCCGGTATCGCCCGCCGCTCGGTGGCGCCTGCGTGTTCTCCTGTTCACTGCTGCATGAGGCAACGCGCGTCACGTCAGGCAGGCGCTATGCGTTCCTGCCCTTCCTGTATGATGATGCGGCAGCGACAATCCGGGATGCAAATGCCGGGTTCGTCGACATGCCAAAGGCGTAACAGGAAACGGGTTTCTCGCGTGGTGTCTCGATGGAGCGGCTTTTACGCCGCCCTTTTCGAGAGACCTTCCCGCGTCAGGAAAGCTGAAAGCCGGCTGAGCGCTGCATCAAGCGTCTCGCGCTTTTTGGCAAAGCAGAAGCGCAGCACGGTCGTGACGGCTCCGGTTTCGTAAAAGGCTGACACCGGCACGGTCGCAACACCGCCTTCGACAACGAGGCGCTGGGCGAAGGCAACATCGCCTTCGCTGACGCCAAGAGCCGCAAGATCGACATTGACGAAATAGCTTGCCTGACAGGGGAGCGTTGGAACGCCCATCGCATTCAGGCCCGAAACGAAATGATCGCGGGCGGCCTGGAGATCAGCGCGCATGCCGGTGAAGTAGGCATCCTCCTTGGCAAGCCCGTAGGCAACGGCGGCCTGAAGGTTCGGCGGCGTCGTAAAGGTCATGTACATGTGCGCCTTGCCCATGATCTTGATGAGCTCAGGGGCAGCAGTGACGAGGCCAACCTTCCAACCCGTCAGCGAGAAAATCTTGCCCGCCGAGCCGATATGAACCACGCGATCGCGCATGCCCGGACGCGTGATCAGCGGTGTGAACACGGCATCATCAAACAGGACATGCTCCCAGACCGCGTCCTGGATCACGACAGCACCGGATTTCTGAACATAGCGCGCCAGAAGGTCGAGATCGGCCACCGGCATCACAGAGCCTGCGGGGTTCAGGGGGTCATTGAAGATGACAACCCGGGTTGCGGGCGTGAACGCAGCCGCGAGATCAGCCTCGCTGAAGCGCCAGTGCGGGGGCTTCAGCGTCACGAGCCTTGGGATGCCGCCGGCACGGCGCACGAGCGGCAGATAGGCATCATAGAGCGGCTCGAACAGGACGACCTCATCGCCTGGCGTCACCAGCGAGAAGATCGCGGTTGCGAGGGCTTCGGTAGCGCCCGATGTCACCATGGTTTCGGTGTCGGCATTCACGCTGAAGCCGTGAAAGCGCGCATGGCTTGCAGCGATTGCCGAGCGCAATTCCGGCAGGCCGAGCATGGGCGGATACTGGTTCCAGCCTGACACAACCGCCTCTGCCGCTTTCTCGCGCACATCAAGCGGACCTGGATCATCGGGAAAGCCCTGGCCGAGATTGACGGCGCCGTGTTCGCGCGCAAGCCGCGACATGACTTCGAAAACGGTTGTCGGCAGATTGGCGTAAATCGGGTTCATATCGCGCTCCGCGCTGGCGTCTTCAGCAGCAAAATAGTCAAGCCCGTTCGGCAAGACAAGATGGAGCGTTCGGTATGGCGAACGCTACGCCGTCGCATTAGCCTTTGCAGCGGCCCAGGCTTGATCTCGCCGCAATCCCACGTAATGACGCTGTCGTGTCAAATCTGTTCCGCGTTCTTGTTGGTCTTGCCGTCGCGTTCAGCGCTGCGCCTTCGGCTGCGGACACAGTCCGCGCGGGCTATACGACGTCGCTGCTCGGCTTCACCGTGGCCCGCGCCAAGCTTCAGCTCAGCCTCAACGAAAACAACTACTCCATGCAGCTTGGCGTCGAGGCGGCCGGGCTGGCACTGATCTTCTCGTCTTTCCAGGGCACCGCTGAGGTCGAGGGACGTTTGGGGGCGGAGCGCGCATATCCCACGCGTTTCAAGGTCGATGCCACGTCAGGATCAGATGTCTACGATATTTCATTGGCATTTTCCGGGACCGATGTCTCAAGCCAGGCAGTGTCGCCGCCTCACAAACCCTATCCCGATCTCGTGCCGGTGGACGCGCGGTCGCGCCGGGCGGTCGTTGACCCGCTGTCGGCCTTTCTTGCGCCAACCCCGAGCGGGGCCCCGCAAACGGTTTGTAACCGGCGTTTGCCGATCTACACGGGGCGCGAGCGCTTTGATCTCCAGCTTTCCTTTGCGCGCAACGAAACAGTGCGCATCGACGGCGGGCGTTCGCTCCAGGCCATTGTGTGCAAGGCCAGGTACTTCCCAATTCAAGGTCACCGCACGGAGCGCGACGAAATCCAGTACATGAGCCGGAACGAGGACGTTTTCGCCTGGTTCGTACCGATTGAAGGGGCTGCTCTCATGGCGCTCTACAGGGTGAGGGTCGGCACGCGGATCGGCGCTGTGATTGTGCAGCTCGATTCGCTTGAGGGCGATAACATTCAATCAGTCAGGCGGCGGCGCTAGGAGCGGCAGCAGTCTTGGGCGGGCGAATAAATACGGGTTTATCCGTAGTCCTTCTCGACGATATCAGCCCTTCGTCGCATGAATCTGTGCTGTCGGGATTGTCGATCAGCCCCAGTCGTCATATGTTCTTAGTGTAATCAGGTCACATTCGCAGGCGTAAAACGACTCAAAGTCTTGCGCCAAATACAACATGAGGGCTCGACGCTGAACACGGAACCGCGCTTGAGGGACGCCAAGATCGTCCCGATGCCTCAGAGGAAGGGTCTTCCTGATCCCGAGGCGACACTGAAGCTGGTGCTTGATGCGCTTGACGATGCCAAGGCCGAAGAAACGGTCGCCATAGACCTTGCCGGAAAGACGACGCTTGCCGATCACATGGTCGTTGCGTCAGGTCGCTCGCAACGTCATGTCGGCGCGGTCGTTGATCAGGTGCTCGAAGCTTTGTCGAAAGCAGGCCTGGCCTCGAACCTCAGGGTTGACGGCAAGGAATATTGCGACTGGGTCGTGCTCGATCAGGGCGATATCATCCTGCATGTGTTCCGGCCGGAAGTGCGCGCCTTCTACAATCTCGAGAAGATGTGGGGCTCAGATCGCCCTGCCGAGCGCAATTAGGCCTGACGGTCGATTGTAGTGCGCATTGTCGTTGGCGCGGTCGGCCGGATTCAGGCCGGTCCCGAGGCGGAACTGGTTGCCGACTATCTCGACCGTTCGCGAAAGATCGGCCGCAGCCTGGGCGTCACGCGGATTGACGAGCTCGAGCGCGCAGAATCGCGCAAAGCCACCACAGACCAGCGCAAGGCCGAGGAGGCGCTGATCCTCGCCGGGCTGGTTCCGCAAGCAGCGGTGATCCTGGCTTTTGATGAACATGGCGCAACGCCTGACAGTGTCGGTTTTGCCGCCTTCATTGACCAGGCCCGCAACTCCGGGCGGGACATGGCGCTTCTTCTCGGCGGCCCCGATGGGCATGGCCAGGACGTCCTCAAAAAGGCTGATCATGTGGTGTCTATGGGGCGGATGACCTTTCCCCACGCGCTGGCGCGCGTCATGGTGTCGGAACAGATCTACCGTGGGCTGACGATTCTCGCGCGCCATCCCTACCACCGGGTGTAGATGCGGGTTCGTGACCTCGGGCGTTGATCCGATGGTTTCGGCTCCGAGTGTGTTTGTAACAATCAGTGCGTGCCGCAAACGAATTGAAGGCTTCAGACCGTGTTGCAACGCGCCTGCCGTATTGCTCTTGCCTCAGCAGCACTTCTCGCTGCCACGGTTGCGCTTGCCCAGTCGCCGTTGACGGATGCCGAGCGCCGTCGCGACGAGGCGCGCCAGCGCGTCGAGGCGGTCGAGACTGAACGCAGGGAAGTTATCGAGCGGCGTCAGCGCATCGAGGCCGAAATCGAAACCATCCGGCGCGATCGTGGCGAACTGGCTCGACGCGCCATCGACAGCGCGGAGCGTGGGCGCAGGCTTGAAGCGCAGATCACGGCGGCAGAGCGCCGGCTTTTCGAACTTGAAAGCGAGCAAAGCCGTTTGCGCCAGACGCTCGCGGGAAGCCGCGCCATTGTTGCGGAAGTGCTGGCCGCGCTCCAGAGGCTTGGACGCAACCCGCCCCCGGCATTGTTCATCGAGCCGGACAACGCGCTCAACGCCATCCGCTCGGCGATCCTGATGGGGGCAGTCCTGCCGGAACTGCGCAGCGAGGCCGAGGCGTTGGTTGCCAATCTCGAACAGCTCAGGCGCCTTGGCAGTCTCGTCGTGACCGAGACCGAACGCCTGAGGACGGAACTTAATGGTCTCGCAGCCGAGCGCGAACTGGCTGAAGCTCTCGGCAATGCGCGACGGCGCGAGCAGACGGCCAGCGAAGAAGAGCTTCAGCGCTCCCGCACACGGGCGGAAGCACTGGCGCGCGATGCCCGTTCGCTACAGGACCTCTTGCAGCGCAGCGAAGCCGATATCGCTGCCGCAAGGCGCGCCGCCGAGGCCGCCGCACGCGCCGAGGCCGAGCGCGAGGCTGGCGAGCGCCGCACGCAGGAAGCGCGCGACCTTGAGCTGATGCGCCGGCAGGATGCCGAGCGGCGTACTTTGGCCAGTCTGCCCAATCCTGGCCGGCTTCAACCAGCCATTGCCTTCGAGCGGACACGCGGCCTTCTGCCGCTGCCTGTTGAAGGCGAGAGAGTGCGCGGATTTGGCGATGCCGATGGCGCAGGCGGCACTATTCGCGGCATTATGTTGGCAACACGCCCCAAGACCATGGTTACATCGCCTGCGGATGGGTGGGTTGTGTTCGCCGGCCCGTTCCGCGCCTATGGTCAACTCGTGATCGTGAACGTTGGCGGTGGTTTCCACGTCTTGCTCGCAGGCATGGAGCGGACTACCGTAGGGGTTGGCCAGTTCGTGTTAGCGGGCGAGCCGGTTGCTGAAATGGGCGATCGCGCATTTGCAACCTCGACTACACTCGATTTGGGATCAGACCGTCCGGTCCTGTATGTCGAGTTTCGCAAGGATGGCAGTTCGATCGATCCAACCCCATGGTGGGCGGTAAGGTCGCTGGAAAGGGCAAGAGGCTGATGCTGAAGACCTCATATCTCGTCGCGGGCGCTGCTTTGGGCGCCGCTCTGGCCCTCACGGCAACGCAGGTTCTGCCGCAAGCGATTGCTCGCGGTACCGCGCCGCCGACGCAGGATACCTATCGCCAGCTCAATCTGTTTGGCGATGTATTTGACCGGGTCCGCACCGACTATGTCGAGCGTCCCGATGAGGTGAAGCTGATCGAAGCAGCCATCAACGGCATGCTGACATCGCTCGATCCGCACTCCTCGTACCTGTCGCCCCGGAATTTCCGGGACATGCAGGTGCAGACGCGCGGTGAATTTGGTGGCCTCGGGATCGAGGTGACCATGGAAAATGGTCTTGTGCGCGTCGTGACGCCGATCGACGAAACACCGGCCGCACGCGGTGGTGTACGCTCCGGCGATATCATCACGCACCTCGATGGCGAAGCCATTCAGGGCCTCACGCTGCAGCAGGCCGTTGAGCGCATGCGCGGTGCGGTTGGCTCTCCGATCCAGCTCAGGATCCAGCGCCAGGGCGCCGACGACCCGGTCGAGATCCGCCTGACACGCGATACCATTCGCATCCGCTCGGTGCGTGCCCGCGACGAGGGCAACGACATCGGCTATCTGCGAATCACCCAGTTCACGGAACAGACCATGGAGGGCCTGCGCACGGCTCTCGAAGGGTTTGACCGCACGCTTGGCGCCAACATGAAGGGCATTGTGATCGATATGCGCAACAACCCCGGCGGGTTGCTTGACCAGTCGATCCAGGTTGCCGACGCGTTCCTTGAGCGTGGCGAGATTGTCTCGACCCGTGGTCGAAGCGCCCAGGATACCCAACGCTTTTCGGCGCGCTCAGGCGACCTGACCCGTGGCAAGCCGATTGTCATTCTGGTGAATGGCGGTTCGGCATCAGCGTCGGAAATTGTGGCCGGTGCGCTTCAGGATCATCGCCGCGCAACGGTTGTGGGCACCCGCTCATTTGGCAAGGGATCGGTCCAGACGATCATTCCGCTTGGCGCGAACGGGGCGATCCGGCTGACGACGTCGCGTTACTACACGCCGTCGGGTCGTTCGATCCAGGCGCGCGGCATCGAGCCTGACATCAACATCGCCAATGAAGAGCCCGAAGCACAGCGCATCGCCGCCCAGCGCGAACAGCGCTCGGAAAGCCAGCTGCGCGGGCACCTTCGCCAGGAAGGCCAGACGGAAGAACGGGCCGGCTCGTCCTACATCCCGCCGGATGCCAAGGACGACCGTCAGCTGAACTATGCCTTCGATCTGATCCGGGGCACTGTGCAGAATGCGGCGTTCCCGCCAAACCCACGCAATGCGGTACCAAACTGAGCTGCAGCTCAATCGTTTGTTAACCATACGGGCTGGAAATAGAGCGGCGTCGGGGTGAGCCCGGCGCCGCTTTCCGTTTCGGAAACGAGATCAGACCCGCTGAAGGCATGAAGGCCGCAGAACTCCATGCGCCGCTTTCCGCAAGCGAGCGCAAACAGATCAAGCTCGAGCTCGGACTGTTGCCATCAGTCGTGGCCTCAGCCCTGCTGCTCGCACCCTTTGCTGCCTGGATGCTGTTTGTTGACGACCCGCTTGCAGGCGAGCCGCGCGCCGTTGCCAGACTTGCGCCAGTCCAGGAGCGACGCGCGGAAGAGCCTGTCGCTGCCCGCCAGCCTGCGCCCGCCGCTCCGGCACCTTCAGCGCGCCCAACGGTTCAGATCATGTCTCCCGGTCCCGATGGGCGCATGACCGTGCGCCGCGTCGAGGTGCCAGCCGACACCGCACCGGAGTCGGCTCCAAGCTCCCAGCCCATTGCTCCGGCGAGCCCAGCGGCCAGGGCAACTGCGCCGACCCAGGCTCCGACCATACAGCGCAGGACAGAGCGCGAGGTTCCAGATCCAGACCTGATCGACAAGATCGGCAATGGCCTTCTGCCAAGGATCGGCCCGGATGGAACCAGACCCTGGCGCGCCTATGGCAGGCCGCCTGGAACGGTTCAGCCCGGGCATGGTCGCATTGCGCTGGTCATCACAGGTATTGGCCTGTCGAACAGCGCGACAGAGGCAGCTTTCAGCCGTTTGCCGCCGGAAGTGTCGGTCGCGATTTCGCCCTATGCCACCCAACCGCAGAGCGTCTTTGAACGTGCACGCGCCAGCGGACGCGAAGCCTTGCTGCAGATTCCGATGGAACCGTTTGATTTCCCATCAAGCGATCCAGGGCCGCAATCCTTGCTTGTCGGTACCAGCGCACAGCAAAACATTGAGCGGTTGCGGTGGTCGATGGCGCGCTTTGCAGGCTATCTCGGGGTTGTCCCGATGATGGGTTCGCGGTTTACGTCAGCGCCCGAAGCGCTAAGGCCCGTGATTGAGGAGCTTCGCGCGCGCGGGATAGCCATTGTGGACGACGGAGCATCGGTGCGCAGCCAGATCTCGGAAACAGCGCGAGGGGTCGGCGCAGCCTTCGCCCGTGCGAATGCGGTCATTGATGTCTCGCCAACACCTGATCGAATCGATGAAGCCCTCGCTGCGCTTGAGACCCGCGCCCGCGAACATGGCAGCGCCATCGGATTTGCCTCGGCACTGCCGATCTCCCTTGAACGCATCACCCGCTGGCGGCGTGATCTTGAACGACGCGGTGTGACGCTGGTTCCTGTCAGCGCGCTGATAACGGCGGATCGATGATGGTGACGCTGCCCTATCGCCCCTGCGTTGGCGTAATGCTGCTGAATGCTGACGGCCGCGTCTTCGTTGGCGCGCGCGCTGGCGGAAATGAGGCCATGCGCCTTGAGAAGGTCTGGCAAATGCCGCAGGGGGGCATTGACGCGGGCGAGGATCCGCTCAGCGCAGCGCGCCGGGAACTCTATGAGGAGACCGGTATTCGCTCAGCAGAGCTTCTCTTCGAAGCCCCGAACTGGATCACCTATGATCTGCCGCCCGAACTGGTCGGCAAAGCCTGGAAAGGCAAATGGCGTGGCCAGACACAGCGCTGGTTTGCCTTCCGGTTCACGGGTGTTGAAAGCGAGATCAACCTCGATGTTGCCGGCTCTGGCGATCCGGAATTTCTCGAGTGGCGCTGGATGGCGATGAGCGACCTTGTTGACATGGTGGTGCCGTTCAAACGGGCTGCCTACGTCGAGGTTGTGGCGGCGTTCCGGCATCTGTCGACGCCCTGAACTTGCAGCGCGATTGCGGGTCCAGGGTCCGTCCTATCGCGCATTGCGCGGCCTGAAAGAGACACATAATCTGTCCAATAATGTTGACAGATTTCGCACCCGTACGGCCCGGATCGGTCGCCGCATCAGACCCACGCCCGCGCGCTGTTGTCATTGGATCGGGCTTTGGTGGGCTGGCGGCTGCGGTTCGCCTTCTTGCGCGCGGATATCGGGTCACGGTTCTTGAGAAGCTGGAGCAGGCTGGCGGTCGTGCCAGCGTGTTTCGTCAGGATGGCTTCACGTTTGATGCCGGGCCGACGATCATCACGTTGCCATTCGTTTTCGAAGAGCTTTGGGCGCTGGCGGGGCGAAAGCTGTCCGATGATGTCACGCTCAAGGCGCTGACCCCGTTCTACAAGCTGATGTTTGCCGATGGGTCCCACTTTACCTGTTCAGGCGATGAAGAGACGGCCCGGGCAGAAGTGCGCCGGCTCTCGCCCGGCGATGTCGAGGGATATGATCGCTTCCTGGTTGAAAGCGCATCGATCTACAAATTCGCGTTTGAATGGCTTGGTCAGGTGCCGTTCAACGACATTTCGACCATGGCGCAGGCCGTCCCGGGCTTTGTGAATCATCGCGCCGACCGGTCCGTCTTCAAGCTTGCATCGAAGTACTTCCGCGATCCGCGCCTCAGAATCGCGTTCTCCTTCCATCCCCTGTTCATTGGCGGCAATCCGCTGCGGGCAACTGCGCTTTATGCCCTCGTCAGCCATCTCGAGCGCACCTATGGCGTCCATTTCGCCATGGGCGGAACCGGCGCGCTGGTGACAGGTCTTGTCTCGCTCATCGAACGCATGGGCGGCGAGGTCAGGCTCAATGCCGGCGTCGAAAAGATCCTGGTCGAGAACGGCACGGCAACTGGCGTGCGACTTGAGGATGGAGAGACCATCAAGGCGGCCGTGGTTGTGTCAAATGCTGATCCTGCCACAACCTACGGGACCTTGCTGGAGGGCGGGCGCAAACGCTGGAGCCAGCGCAAGCTCGAGCGCATGAACTACTCCATGAGCTTGCTGGTCTGGTATTTCGGAACGCGCAAGCGCTACGAGCACGTCGACCACCACACGATCCTGCTCGGCCCACGCTATCAGGAGCTCCTGACCGACATTTTCGACCGCAAGGTTCTGGCTGACGATTTCAGCCTGTACATCTATCGCCCGACAGCCAGCGACCCATCGCTTGCCCCGCAGGGGTGTGATGCCTTCTACGCTCTTTCGCCAGTCCCGCATCTGGGCGCTGACATCGACTGGACCGTGATGGCCGAGCCCTACCGCCAGCGCATCGCCCGCGCGCTCGATCAGCGCATGATGCCGGGCTTTGAAAAGGAGGTCGTCACCTCCAAGCTGTTCACGCCGCTCGACTTCCGCGACCGGCTCAGTTCGCCGCTTGGCGCAGCCTTCTCGTTCGAACCAACGCTTCTGCAGAGCGCGTGGTTTCGCCCCCACAACCGGAGCGAAGAGGCCAGGAACCTCTATCTTGTCGGTGCGGGTACCCATCCGGGCGCAGGCGTGCCCGGCGTCATCTCGTCCGCTAAAATCCTCGATTTGCTGGTGCCGCATGGCTCGACACTCCGCTGAGGCGATCTCGCCAACGCTTCGCCGCGACTATGACGCCTGCCGTGAACTGATCAGGGGCGGGTCGCGATCCTTCCACATGGCCTCGCTTTTGCTGCCCATGGCTGTGCGTCTGGATGCATGTGCGCTTTATGCGTTCTGTCGCCTGTCCGATGATGCGGTCGACGGGCCCGATGCCAGGGCTGACGCGATTGAGCGGCTGCAGACGCGCCTTGATCGCATCTATGAAGGGCGGCCCGAGGCCATTCCGGCCGATCGTGCCTTTGCCGATGTGGTCCGCCGCCACCAGCTGCCAAAGGCGCTGCCTGCGGCCTTGCTTGAGGGGCTTGCGTGGGACGCGGCGGGCTTCTCGGTCGAGACCGAAGCGGATCTTCATGCCTATGCCGCGCGCGTTGCGGGCGCGGTTGGCGCCATGATGACGGTTTTGATGGGCGTTCGGGACCACGATGTGCTCGCGCGTGCCACAGATCTCGGTGTGGCCATGCAACTCTCGAACATTGCCCGCGATGTCGGCGAGGACGCGCGAAATGGCCGGCTCTATTTGCCCCGTGCCTGGTTTGCCGAGCGTGGTCTTTGCCCGGAGGCCTGGCTCGCCAGCCCGCGGTTTGATCATAACATTGCCGCCATGGTCGAACGACTGATCAGCGAGGCTGACGTGCTTTATCGCCGCTCTGCCGGGGGCGTGGCGGGTCTGCCGCTGGCCTGCCGGCCAGCGATCCACGCCGCGCGGCTGATTTATCGCGAGATTGGCGAGGAGGTGCGCCGCCGCGGCCATGATTCCGTTTCCAGCCGCGCCGTCGTGTCGGGATGGCGCAAGGTTGCGCTCTTGCGAAAGGCAACCATGTCGGCGTTCTCGATTGGACGCGACCGACCCATGCCAGCGCTTGAAGCCACCCGTTACCTGGTGGATGCCGTGCCCGCTGAACGCACGTTGCGTGGGTTTGGGCTCAACGAGGGGGTCGGGCGCGCCATCGACATCATCGGGCGCATGTATGAGCGCGACAGGGTGCGCGCGGCCATGGCGCGCAGCAACCAACCAAGGCGGGCCAATTGAGCAGCGAAAGCTTTGCGCTCGCGGAGATTGCCTTAACCGTCATCGTCGCTGCCTTGTTTTTCGGTTGGCAATTCTGGGATTTGCGCCGTGAACGGGCCAAGGCCCTGCGCAGCAGGGAGGCTGCGCGTGAGTAGCGCGTTTCGTCTAGTTTGGATCAAAACGGCGCTCCCGGTTTTCGTTTGATCGCGTGTTGTGCCGCAAAACCGGCATCCACTTTCGCGCAACATGCTCTGGGTACCAGCCAGCCCGGTTTCATGACATTTGATGATAGGTCAAGGAAACGACATTCCTTGTCTTGACGCGGGGCGCATTGCGCGGTTTCACCTCTGGCCTCACGCTGCACGCGACAGGGCGAAACCATGGCCAGGGCTGATCTGAAGTCAAAGCTCCCTCACATCTTCATTGATGGCGAGGCCGGAACAACCGGTCTTGGCATTCGCCAGCGCCTTGCCGGACGCACCGACATGGTGGTCATTTCGATTGATCCAGCCCTGCGCAAGGATGCCGAGGCGCGGCGCGAGATGATGAAGCGCGCGGATGTCACGATCTTGTGCCTGCCGGATGATGCAGCAAAGGAAGCTGCGGCGCTCAACGCGACGCTTGGCGCCAGCGCCACGCGCATTGTCGATGCTTCAACCGCGCACCGCACGGCTCAGGGCTGGGTTTACGGTTTTCCAGAGCTGTCCAAGGCCCAGGCTGCAGCAGTGGCGAATGCAAACCTCGTGGCCAATCCCGGCTGTTACCCAACAGGCGCGATTGCGCTGATCCGTCCGCTCATCGATAGCGGCCTGATGGCGGCTGATCACGCGGTCACTGTAAATGCGGTCTCAGGCTATACCGGCGGCGGCAAGTCGATGATCGAGGCTTATGAGGCCGGCAAGGCCCCTGCCTTTGAGCTCTACGGCCTTGGTTTTGAGCACAAGCACGTGCCGGAACTGCAAGCCTATTCGAAGCTGACCAGGCGGCCGATCTTCATCCCTTCAGTCGGGAATTTTGCCCAGGGCATGCTGGTTTCCATCCCCGTCCATCTTGATATGCTCAAAGGTCAGCCGACCGGAGCCGATCTCCACAAGGCCCTGAGCGATCACTATCGCAGCTCAAGCTGGGTTTCGGTGATCTCGCTTGAGGATACAGCCAAGCTTGGCGGGCGGATCGAGCCTGAGGCGCTGAACGATACGAACAAGCTCGAATTGCTGGTGTTTTCCAGCGAGAAGCACCGTCAGGCCGTTCTGGTCGCGCGGCTCGACAATCTCGGCAAGGGTGCCTCGGGCGCTGCGGTGCAGAATGTCGAGTTGATGCTCGGGATGAAAGAGTAGGCCCGGTTGAGGCGCGTTCGGGCTTCAAACCCCGAACGTCGTGCGCCAGGCCGCGACATCTTCGAGCGGAACGTTTGAACCGCACAGCACAAGGCCAACCCTTGGCCCAAGCCTGTCCTTGATCTGGAGGGCAGCCGCAATCACGCACGCAGCCGCCGGCTCGACGAGGATGCGCTCATTCTGAAGCGTCCAGACCAGTTCCGCGACCGCGTCGCGGTCTTCGACCAGGATGATGTCGTCAATGAGCGTGCGGGCCGCCGCCATCGTGCGCTCGGTTGCAAAGGGCGCACCCAAGGTGCGGGCAATCGAGGTCGGGCGGATAGACACAGGGCTCCCGGCGGCGAGCGCCTGGGTCATTGTGGTCGCGCCGACCGTTTCAACGCCATGAATTCGGATGGACGGGGAAAGCCCCTTCATCGCGGCGGCAACACCAGCCGAGAAGCCACCGCCGCCAATGGAGACGAAGACATCGGTCAGGCCCTCTGCCTGTGCGGCAAACTCCAGGCCAAGCGTGCCGTGGCCGGCGATGATGGCGGGATCATCATAGGCATGGATATTGGTCATGCCTTTTTCGCCATACGCCTCAGCCTTGGCAAAGGCTGCGATCGCATCGTCGCAAAGCTCGACTTCGCCGCCAGCCGCCCGTGTCAGGGCAATGTTGAAGGGGCTGGCGGCCTTTGGCATCAACACAAGCGCGCGAGAACCAAGGGCTGCTGCGGTTTTCGACACGGCAATGGCATGATTGCCGCCAGACACCGTGACAACGCCGCGCGAAAGCTCATTCGGTGTCAGTTGCAGGAGCTTGTTGAAACAGCCCCTGACCTTGAAGGATCCGGCATCCTGTAGCGCTTCAAGCTTCAGGATCGCAGTTTGCCCCAGCCGCGATGACAAGGCCTCGCTGACATAGGACGGCGTCACGCGCACGCGACCGGCGATGCGCTCCTGAGCGCGGCGGATATGGTCGAGGGTCACGTCGAAATTCATGATGCGGGTCCGTTTCTCATGCCAGCGCGAGGTTATTCCCCCCATTGAACATGCCCATCTTGAAGTCTGTCTTATCGCAATTCGGAGGGGCTGATCCATGCCGAGAAAGTGTCACAAGCCCGAAGAGATCGTCGCGAAGCTGCGTCAGGTCGACATCACGGTCTCCCATGGCAAATCTACTGTCGGGCCTTGCGCTCGAGCCCGGAGATGCGATCGGGTTTGCGGTGGATGATCTGCCGCGGCTCTTCAGGATTGAGCGGATCGAAGACGGTCTGGCGCGCCGTGTCGAGGCACGGGCTGTCGATCCTCTGCCAAAGACGCCGCCGCGACACATACGCCAGCTCGGACGAACGGCTCGGGCGGTTCTCGGCGGACCTGCGGACATCACCGTGCTGGACCTTCCAGATCTGCCGAGTCTGCCGATTGGAGAGAAGTCGGTCATGGTTGCGCGGGCAACCCCCTGGCCAGGCGGCTATGCGGTGCGCCGTTCCAACACAACCGAGATTGCACGGCTGATGGTTCCGGCAACCTCCGGGATCACCGACAGCGTTCTTGCCCCGGGTCCTGTCTGGCGATTTGACCAGACCACGAAGCTGATCGTGAAGCTCAGATCAGGTGTTCTGGGCTCTGTCAGCAGGGATCAGGTTCTTGATGGTGCCAACGCTGCTGCAATCGAGCATCCCGACGGGTGGGAGGTCATTCAATTCGAGCGCGCGCTTCTGACAGGTCCCGATACCTATGTGCTCAGCGGGATCTTGCGCGGGCAGGGCGGGACCGAGGACCTTGCAAGCGACACGCTTGCTGCAGGCGCGCGTTTTGTCAGGCTCGACGAGGCAGTCACAACGCTTGCCACTGGCTTGTCAGATATTGGCAGGCCTTTGCCCCTGCAGATCATCCCGCTTCGAGGGGCAAATGACCCTGCAGCAATCCTGACCCATACGCTGACACCCAAGGGGCTCGCTCTGAAGCCCCTGTCTCCCGTTGGCCTTTCAGCCCGGCGGATCGCCAGCGGAATTGAGATCAGTTTCATTCGCCGGACCCGAATGAATGGCGACAACTGGGAGCTTCTGGAAGTGCCGCTGAACGAAGCTGTGGAAGCCTACGAGGTCGAGATCCTGCAGGGGAGCGTCGTGAAACGCACTCTGCTGACCACCGAGACCAGGGCCCTGTATGCCAATGCTGACGAACTTGCTGACTTTCAATCAGCTCAAACAAGCGTGTCGGTTCGCGTGATGCAGATCTCGCAAACGATTGGCCGAGGGCGCCCAGCGGCTGGCGTTTTCGCCGTCTGACCTGCCGCGCACAGGCGCGCCGAACCTGATTTTCAGAACAATCGGATCGGTTAACAGTTTCTTGCTGGACAGCGATTCGCCTCTGGATTCTAATACAACCGATTCGGGGGGCGTTGGGCTGTAAGTCTCCGGATAAAATCAGAAATTCCGGTCGGGGGACCACCATGACTTCGACAGTTGATGTCGCTGGATCATCGCGCGCGCCTTCCAGCAACAGCCTGAGCCTGCGACAGCCATTCACGCTCTTTGGCGGCCTCAGTCGCGTCGAGCCTTTGCTTCGGCGCTCAATTCCGTTTCTGATTCTGATTTTCATCGTGACGCTGGGCGCTGCTGCAGCGTCACGCGTGTTCGCCGAGCGGGAAGGCATCATGGTCGATGCCCATTCAGATACGCGCGTCGTGTCAGTTCTCATCGCCAGCGAAGTTGAACGCCACATCGCCCGCGGCACAGCCCTCGATGAGGCGCTTCGCCTCTCGAATGATTTGGCCGGCTTCTCGACAGAGCGCCGCGTGTTTGTCTCTGACCGCGCGGGTGTCGTCACTGCGACGCAGCCAAGTGACAGTTCCGCCCTTGGCCGCTCGTTGGAGCGCGTCGTCGGCGCCATGAATTTCCTGCCCCCCTCTACAGGTCTTCCCCAAGCCGAACGCCTTCGCTTGCAGTCTGGCGAGGAAGTCTTGATTGCAGTCTCCAGGCTCGAGAGCGGCGGAGTTGTAACCGTTGTTCAGCCGATCACGCCGATGCTGTCGTCCTGGCGCGCCAATGCCACCGTCGCGATCACGTTGTTCGCGATTACCGCGTTCGTTGTCCTCCTGCTTGGATTTGCCTTTCAATGGCAGGCCGTGCGCGCTCTCGAGGCCGAGAAAGTCAACGAAAAGGTGCGCCTTCGCATTGAAACAGCGCTCAATCGTGGGCGATGCGGGCTGTGGGACTGGGATCTTTCGCGCGGCCGGATGTACTGGTCGCATTCCATGTTCGGTATGCTTGGATTGGCTCCGCGGAGTTCCGTCCTGTGCTTTGGCGAGGTTGAGGCGCTTTTGCACCCCGACGATTGTGACCTGATGGGTCTTGGTCGAATGATTATGGAAGATCGGTCAGCAACAGTTGATCGGATTTTCCGGTTTCGCCACGCGGCCGGCGGCTGGGTCATTATCCGCGCCCGGGCCGAACTGGTCGACAGCATGCATGATTCCGGTCCCCATCTCGTTGGAATTGCCGTCGACGTCACGGAGCAGACCAAAGAAGCAGAGCGCAACAAAACCGCCGACATGCGTTTGCGCGATGCGATCGAGGCGATATCGGAAGCGTTCGTCTTGTGGGACGCTGACAACCGCCTCGTGGTTTGCAACTCGAAGTTCCAATCCCTGAACGGGCTTCAGGCCGGTCGCATTCAACCGGGCACCCCATACAATGAGGTCATGCAGGATGCGCGTCAGCCGGTTGTGCGCACGCGGATGATGGTTGAAGGGCGTCATGAGGACGGCGCAGCAAGCTTTGAGGTCCAACTCGCCGATCAGCGTTGGCTGCAACTCAACGAACGACGCACAAAGGATGGCGGCTTCGTGTCCGTTGGAAGCGACATCACGACGCTCAAGCAGCATGAAGCGCAACTGATGGAAGGCGAGGGGCGCCTCAAGGCAACGATTGCCGATCTGTCCCGTTCGCGCCACCTGCTGCAGATCAAGGCCGACGAACTCGCTATCATGGCTGACAAATATGCCATCGAAGTTGAGCGTGCAGAGGAGGCCAGCCGGACCAAATCCGAGTTTCTCGCCAATATCAGCCATGAACTGCGCACGCCGCTGAACGCGATTATCGGCTTCTCCGAGATTATGCATACCAACGTGTTCGGTCCTCTTGGACACGAAAAGTATGGCGAATATGCCCGCGACATCCATCGCTCGGGGTCGCATCTGCTGGATGTGATCAATGACATCCTCGACATGTCGAAGATTGAGGCGGGCGGAATCCCGCTGGACTGTGAGCCTGTGGACCTCGACGATGTGACTGCCGATGCGATCAGGGTTGTTGCCGGCGGAGCAGATGCGAAGGAAATCTCGATTTGCCGTCGCATCGAAGGTGAGCCCTCACTGCGCGGCGATCAGCGCGCCACCAAACAAATCCTGATCAATCTGCTGTCGAATGCCATCAAGTTCACACCTGCCGGTGGTTCGGTCAGCTTGACGCTGCGCGCTGTCGAAACCGGCGTGGCAATCACCATTCGCGACACCGGCATTGGCATTCCCGCCGACATGATCGAGCGCCTTGGGCGACCGTTCGTTCAGGTGGTCAACCAGTATTCAAAGAACCATCAGGGAAGCGGGCTTGGCCTCGCGATATCGCGCTCGCTTGCCGAGCTTCATGGTGGCGAGCTCGTACTCAATTCAACGGTTGGGGCTGGAACCACGATTGTGGTCACATTGGCGAACCGGACCGAGGCGCTGGTCGAAGCGGCCTGACATTGAGCCGTGCGGGCAAGACCCTGGCTTCTTGGCCAAGGTTTGCTTTCTGAAAGAGGCAACGACACCTGACGCGGTATCAGGGCCTGGGCAAAGGTCCGAGCAGATTTTCAAAGATGCTTCGCACCTTCGCTCTTGTCTGGTCGAGCCGCGTTCTGAGATGTTTGATGTCGGGCTCATGCGCCGTTGACAGCAAACCTTTGATGAATCCCTTTGGAGCCTTCGCAGGATCAAACGGCTCCTCAAGGCAAAGACGCATCAGCTGGGTCAGGCCGTTGTAGAGGTTGCCAGCTTCAATCAACGCAGAAGCATCGCCGGCTTCAATGAGGCCAGCCTCACTTGCTGCCAGAAGCACTTGATTTGTGCCGACACAACGAAGGCTTGGTACCTCAGCGAGGTGCATCAGCACCATCGTCTGGGCAATGAACTCGATATCGACCTGACCACCATCGACGAGCTTGAGGTCCCATTGATCGCGCGGCGGCCGCTCACGCGCCATGAGACCACGCATTTCAATCACATCAGCGATCATCTTCTCTCGCCTGAGGCTGTGATGGATAGCGTTGGTGATGGCCTGCTCGACCTGCGGCTCAAACCCGTCGCTCGCGTAGATGACGCGTGCGCGCACAAGCGCAAGCTTCTCCCACGTCCATGCTTCGCCGGACTGATAGTCGATGAATGACTTGAGGCTCGTGGCGATTGGCCCCTTGTTTCCAGAGGGGCGTAGGCGAAAATCGACCTGATAGATCGTTCCCTTGGAGGTTTGGGCGGACAGCGCAGCAACGAGGCGTTGCGTCAGGCGGATGTAATACTCCTGAGCATAAAGCGGCTTTTCGCCTTTCGACATTGAAAGCACATCGTCGTCGTAAAGGAGCATCAGGTCGAGATCTGATGTGGCCGTCATCTCGCGCGAGCCGAACTTGCCAAGGGCAACAATGGCCAGACGTCCATTGGGTGTGGTGCCGTGGCGCGCTTTCAGACCCTCATGAACCCTCGGGAGCAACTCGCGGATGATGGCCTCGGCAAGGTCCGTGTAGGCCGGGCCGGCAGCGTGTGGTGCGAGCCTGCCAGACAGGAGGCGCGCGCCAATCGTGAAATGGGTTTCCTGCGCAAAGAGCCTGGCGCGGTCGAGCGCATCTTCCAGGTCAACACTCTCGGACAAGGCCTGGGTCAGGCGCTTGGCAACCGCGCTCTTGTTCTGAGCCCGACCCTGGTGAAGATCCTCGATCAGCCCATCAAGCAGCCTTGGTGCGCGCGCAAGGTGCGCCGAAAGGCGCGGCGCCGAACCAAGCAGCGTTGCAAAGAACTCGATGAGGGCTGGGTTCGACTTCAGAAGCGAGAAGAGTTGAACACCCGACGGCAGGCGACTGACAAAGGCATCAAAGGCCTCCAGAGCATCGAGCGGCGCATCTGTTGTCGCCAGGCCCTCAAGGATCAGCGGCACAATTTCGGACAAGCGCTCACGCGCGACCTGCGTGCGCATGGCAGGATAGCGACCCGTCTGCCAGCCCCGAACAATGTCACAGACCCGGCCTGGCAACTTGAAGCCAAGCGACTTCAGGGCATCAAGGGTCGCTGGATCGTCCTTTGCGCCAAAGCGAAGGTCCTTCTGCGGTGTCTTTTCGGAACGCTCAAACAGGCGTGCATAGTGGCTGCTGACGCAGTTCAGCGTTTCCAGCAGTTTGGTTTCCAGAGCGGCACGGCTGGAGAATCCGGCAAAGCGCGCAAAACTGTCGAGCGACTTTGCGTCGCGCGGCAGATCATGGGTTTGCGCGTCTTCGACCATCTGCACGCGATGCTCAAGCGTGCGCAGGACCTGATACGCCGCAGTCAGATCGTCGCGGGTGTCGTCGTTGATCCAACCCGCGGCCACCAGCGCGTCCAGCGTTGCGAGGGTCTCGCGCGAGCGGAGCGTCTTGTCGCGCCCGCCGCCGATCAATTGCTGGGTTTGCGCAAAGAATTCGATCTCGCGAATGCCACCACGGCCAAGTTTCAGATTGTGGCCCGGGATTGCAATATCGCCGAGCCCCTTGGCGGCATGGATCTCCCGCTTCATCGCATGGACTTCAGCAATCGCCGCATAGTCCAGGTACTTGCGCCACATGAACGGGGCAATTTCGCCCAGAAACGCCTGGCCGGCCTGATTATCGCCTGCAACCGTGCGCGCCTTGATGTAGGCAGCGCGCTCCCAGTTCTGCCCAACGGCCTCATAGTAGTTCGCAGCCATGGCGGTCGAAATCGCCAGCGGTGTTGAGCCGGGATCCGGCCTCAGCCGCAGATCAACCCGGAACACGTAGCCGGCCGGCATTTTCTCCTGCATCAACTTCGCGATGGTCTGGGTTACCTTGACGTAGGTCGCCTGCTGCTCCTCCACAGACCTCGCCTTCACGCGGTCGCGGTCGTAAAAGGCGATCAGATCAACGTCGGAACTGTAGTTGAGTTCACGGGCGCCAAGCTTGCCCATACCCAGGACGAAAAACCCCGAATTGCTTTCAGGCTTGTCCGGGTCATCCAGTGTGATGCGGCCGCGTTGGGCTTCTGCAGCAAGTGCCTGTGCTGTTGATGCGCGCAGGGCTGCTTCGGCAAAGTCAGACAACGCATGCGTGACGCGCCCAAGGTTCCAGACGCCACCACAGTCACAAAGCGCAGACAGCAGGGCGAGCTCGTCCTTGGCGCGACGCAGTCTCAGCTGCAGGTCAAGATTGCTTTCATCGCTGCGCCAGGACGTATCGACCAGGAGGCTTACAAGCGTTTCTTCGGGATCACTATCCAGAAGTCGCTCAAGTCGCTCGACATCCTTGAGCGCGAGCCGTTCCAGATAGGGCGATCCGGATAGGATGGCCGCAACCTCGGCGCGCGCAGTATCAGGCAACGCCTTTTCCAGCACCTTTGCGCGTTTGGCATCGGCGGGAGGTGTTTTCCAGCGAAGATCACGTGAGAGCGGCTTGGTCACGCGGCTGCAAGGGTCTTGAACATCAACGATATCTTGAGGCCCGGCCTGGCATCGTCAAGCGAAAGATCTGCCCCATGAAGCTTGGCAATGGCAGACACCAGCGCGAGGCCAAGGCCATAGCCGGGCTTCGTGCGGCTTTGGTCAAGGCGCACGAAGCGCGCCAGAACCCGTGCGCGCTCTTCTTGCGGGATTCCAGGCCCATGGTCCGTCACACTCAGGCGGACAGATCCCTGATCTTGCTCGACGACAACTGAGAGTTCCGCAGGCGTCCCCTGCGCGCCGTACTTGATTCCATTGTCGATCAGGTTGGCAATGACGCGCGCAAGCAACTCCCGGTGTCCATGGACGAACGCTGGCTCGTCCGCCCTGACGCTGAGCTGCAACCCCACATCTTCGGCCGCCGGTTCGTAGAGCTCCGCCATCTCCTTTGCGATCAATGCAAGGTCGACACGGGCAAAGGTATGGTGCCCTGCGCCGGCCTCCGCCTTTGCAATCAGCAGGAGTGCTTCAAAGGTTCGGATCAATTCGCGCGTGTCTTCAAGGCCCGCCTCAAGCGCCGCGCGCATGGCAGCTGGATCCTGGTCCTCACGAAGGGCTGCTTCGGTACGCGCAGCCAGCCGCGACAGCGGCGTTCGCAGATCATGGGCAATATCGTTTGAGACCTGCTCAAGGCCCCGCATCAAGGTTCCGATCCGGTCGAGCATGGCATTGACCGCCTCGGCCAACCGGTCGAGCTCATCGCCGGAGCCCGTTGTTGGCAACCGTGCCGCTGTCTCGGTCGCCATGATCGTTCGGGTTGTTTCGGTCAGCGTGTCGATGCGACGCAAAACACGCCAGGACAGGAGCGCTGCAGCGATCAATCCGAAAAGGACGACGCCACCAGCTCCCCAGCTGCCTGCTGACAGCATGATCGCCCGTAGCCGCGACTGCTCCTCCAGATCGCGCCCGATCAGGAGGCGGAAAGTCCCTTCGAGCGCAAAGGTTCTCGCAAACCCGTCGCGCGTGACAATCGAGCCATCGTCGCGTGCATATTCGAGGTCCGCCCACCCGGTGCGTGTCAGCGCTGCGATATCGTAGAGGATGATGTTTCCGGCGTATGAATCGCCGGCAGTACTCGCAACCAGATAGAGGTTGGCGCCCGGCGCGCGCGATCGATCGCCAACGGCATCAATCAGCGCTGGCAATCCGTCGCTTTCATAGATTGCCAGCAGAGTTTGCGCGTCATTGTTGACCCGCTCAACGAGCTGGCTGCGGACGGCTCGTGTCGCGTAATCCGTCAGGTACATGACAAAGCCCGCGGCGCTGAGCGAGAACAGCACCAGGAACAGCGCGGACAATCGAAACGCAGTCGTGGCTGCGATGCGCCTCAGCGCGCCGAGCGCGGGCTTTGTTGCAGCTGCTGTGTTTTGCTCAGTCACCCTGCCGGACCACGTAACCTGCGCCGCGCACCGTATGGATCAAGGGTTCTTCAAAACCCTTGTCGACTTTTGCCCGCAGGCGCGAGACATGAACGTCGATCACGTTCGTCTGCGGATCAAAGTGATAGTCCCAGACATTCTCGAGAAGCATCGTCCGCGTCACGACCTGCCCGACATGGCGCATGAGATATTCGAGCAGGCGAAACTCGCGCGGCTGCAGGTCGATCACCTGACCCGAACGCGTGACACGCCGCGCCAGGCGATCAAGCTTCAGATCTGCGACAGTGAACACAGTATCAGGCAGCAACGGCTGGCTTCGCCGCGCGCCAAGAATCTCAACCCGCGCCAGCAACTCCGAGAAGGAGTAGGGCTTGGTCAGATAGTCGTCGCCGCCTGCCCGGAGGCCTTCGACGCGCTGGTCGACATCGCTGAGCGCCGACAGGATCAGGACTGGCGTTCCGACATTTTTCGCGCGGGCGGCCTTGAGAAGCGAAACGCCATCACGCTTGGGCAGCATACGGTCGAGCACGATGACATCGTAGCTCTCGGTTGTGGCCATGAAGAGGCCAATCTCGCCATCGTGCGCGAGATCGACCACATGGCCAGCCTCGCGCAATCCCTTTTCGACATATCGAGCGGCCTCGCGGTCATCCTCGACGACAAGCACTTTCATCGAAGATGTCCCCCGCGCGACTCACGCCTCGGTTAGTGTAGCGCGCCCGGCCTAGCCGCGATCAATGGGCAGGGCGACAAAGCGCGAGCGTTCGCCGGTTCTGACCCGTGTCAGAACCGAGTTGCGACCTGTCGAGCGTGCCGCTTCAAGCTGCGCCTGCAGCTCTTGCGGTGTGCCGACCGCCTCGCCTGCGACCTCGACGATCACATCGCCCCGGCGCAGACCCTGTGCAGCAGCACGGCTTTCGGGTTCAACCCTGATGATGACAACGCCGCGCCCACCTTCACGCGTTGGCGCAATCGTCAGGCCCAGGGTTGGGATGGTGGTTGGACGCGGTTCATTTGAGCGCTCTCCCTGGGCGGGGTTGGCTGCGACCTGCTGATTTGGGAGTGTTCCAACCTCAACATTGATCGTGCGCCGTTCGCCGCCACGGATCAGCTCAACCCGCGCTGTGGTTCCCGGTGAAATATCAGCCACGCGGCGGGCAAGATCGCGCCCATCCGTGATCTGCTGGCCATTCACGGTCAGGATTGCGTCGCCAGCGCGAATGCCTGCTCTTGCAGCCGGCCCATCAGCCTGTGGCTCGGAGACAAGCGCACCGCGTGCAGATGGCAGGTTCAGGGTTCGCGCCAGCTCTTCCGTCACGGGTTGGATGGAAACACCCAGCCAGCCACGCGTCACCGAGCCGTTGGTGCGCAGTTGGGCAATGACCCGCTCAGCCGTTGCCGCCGGAATGGCAAAGCCGATGCCGACAGAGCCGCCGGTGGGCGAGTAGATTGCGGTATTGATCCCGATCACCTCACCATCGAGGTTGAATGATGGGCCACCCGAGTTGCCGCGATTGACCGGCGCATCGATCTGCAGAAAATCATCATACGGGCCTGCACCAATGTCGCGGCCACGGGCCGAGACGATACCAGCGGTGACCGTACCCCCGAGACCGAACGGATTGCCAATCGCAACGACCCATTCACCGACGCGCGATGTGGTCTTCGTGAAACCAACAAACGGGAAGGGCTGCGGGCGCTCGGCCTTGAGGACGGCAAGATCTGTGCGGTCATCGGCACCGATCAGGCGTGCGGGGAGCCGAACACCATCATCCATGACCACGGTGAAGCCTGAGCCACCGCGCACGACGTGAGCGTTTGTGACGATAAAGCCATCTGCGGAGATGAAGAATCCTGAGCCTTGGGACACAGGCGCGCGCTGAGGCTGCTGACGCTGGGACTGCCGGCCTTCGCCCCGCTGATCCGGTCGTGCGGGTGCCCGCTCCTGGAACTCACGAAAGAAGCGATTGAGCGGATGATCTGGCGGGAGGTCCGGCAGTCCGGGAACACCGCCGCCACCGCGCGGACCTGCATTTGCAGCCTGCGGATCGTCTCCTGCGCGTGCCACCTGAACCGAAACGACGGCACCCTTCACGCGGTCAACGACGTCGGCAAAGCCGGGGTTTTGAGTGCGTGCGGAACCTGCTGGCGCTTGCAACTGCGCCTGGACTGGCTGGACGAATTGGGGTGCTGCAACAGCGACGAGCGCAACAACTGCGGTTGCTGCAAGGAGCGTCTGGCGCACCGAGAAACGGTTAGAGCTAACGGGGGAGGGCGTGGACATGGGGGAGGCCTTTCTGTCGGAATAGGTTGTCCGACAATACGAGGCTCATGTACGACCTCGCGCCTTAAGCCCGTCTGTCGGCTTCATTAACTCGCGGTAATGTTTCAAGCAGCCGATTGACCTTCGCCTGCTCATCGTCCGTGAGGCTTGCGTCACCGCGCTCCAGCGCCGTATCGCCTGCCGCTGCGGCCCGCTTTCGCCAGGCCGACACAAGCACGAACCCGCCAATCAGAAGGGCAATGATCGGCGCGCCCCAGAGGATCAGGGTTCCAGCCGTAAGCCGTGGCCTGAGCAGGACGAAATCGCCGTAGCGCGACACGAGGAAGTCGAGAACCTGCTGATCACTCGCGCCTTGCGACAGGCGCTCGCGAACCATCAACCGCAGGTCACGGGCGAGCGGCGCATTCGATTCATCGATCGACTCGTTTTGACAGACCATGCAGCGCAGTTCTTTCGACAGCGCACGCGCTCGTGATTCCAGCACGGGATCCGACAGGACTTCACCCGGCTGCACCGCCATCGCCGGGGCTGACAGCATGAGGACGGCGCACAAGGCGATAAACAGAGCGCGCATGAACCTACTCCGCCGGCTGGATGGCTGCCTCGCGCCGCCGCGTTCGCCGCGCGGCAACCGGTGCCCCGACCCTCAGCCTGCGGTCAAACAATGACGTCAGCCCGCCGAACGCCATGACGACGCACCCAAGCCAGATCAGCGTCACGAGCGGCTTGTGAAACAGTTTGACCCCAACGCTGCCATCCGGGTTCACATCCCCCAGCGTGACATAGAGCTGTGAAAAGCCGCGCGTATGGATCCCGGCTTCCGTCGTTGGCATGTTCGTCGCGGTATAGACCCGCTTGGCGCTTTCCTTGATGCCGAGCGCCACGCCGTCATAGGTGATGGAGAAGGTTGCGACCTGATCGCGATAGTTCGCGCCCTCGCGCATGCCGACGCCGTCAAAGCGAACAGAGTAGCCCGCAAGATCGACACTCTGGCCGCGCTGAACGGTGAGGATGCGCTCTGTTTCGAACGCTGAAACCGAGACAACACCAAGCATCGTCACGCCAATGCCGAAGTGGCCGAGCATGGCACCCCAGTTGGCAAGTGGCAGCGCCTGAAGACGCCGAAGGGTCTGCCCAAAAGAGCCCTGACCGATCCGGGCCCGCCACAAGAGTTCGGACACCGAGCCTGCCATGACGAAAACAGCAAGACCAACACCGAGCAGCGCCAGAACCGGTCCACCACTGCGCCACCACGCAAAGGCTGCAATGGCAAGGATTGAGAACCCGAATGCCGCAATCAAGCGCTGTGCGACAGCAAACATGTCGCCCCGTTTCCACGCGAGGAAGGGGCCAAACGGCATCAACAGCATCAACGGGATCATCAACGGCCCGAAGG
This sequence comes from Hyphomicrobiales bacterium, assembly GCA_027487195.1. Lineage (GTDB taxonomy): Bacteria > Pseudomonadota > Alphaproteobacteria > Rhizobiales > UBA4765 > JAIYEB01. The sequence goes on from JAIYEB010000182.1 coordinate 25,460, forward strand.
TCAGGTTGAAGAACGGCGCTCCGACCGAAATCTTCTCACCTGTCAGGCTTTCAAGCGCCAGCGGATAGAGCGTGCCGACAAACACCGCGACTGTTGCTGCTGACAGGAACAGGTTGTTGAACAGGAGCGCCCCTTCACGCGACACAGGCGCGAACAGGCCGCCGGTCTTCAAGGCAGGCGCACGCCAGGCGTAGAGTGCAAGTGCCCCGCCAACGAAAAATGACAGGATCACGAGGATCACCACGCCGCGCGAAGGGTCGGTCGCGAACGCATGGACTGAGGTCAGGATCCCGGATCGGACAAGGAACGTTCCAAGGAGCGACAGCGAGAATGTCAGGATGGCCAGGAGGATGGTCCAGACCTTCAGCGCGCCGCGCTTTTCCATGACGATTGCGGAGTGAAGCAGCGCCGTTCCGGCAAGCCATGGCATGAACGAGGCGTTTTCGACCGGGTCCCAGAACCACCAGCCACCCCAGCCAAGCTCGTAGTAGGCCCAGTACGAGCCCATGGCGATCCCAAGGGTCAGGAACAGCCAGGCGAGCAAAGTCCATGGCCGGACCCAGCGCGCCCAGGCTGCATCGATCCGGCCGGTAATCAGCGCTGCGACCGCGAAGGCATACGCAATCGAGAAGCCGACATAGCCGACGTAAAGAAGCGGCGGGTGAATGGCGAGGCCAATGTCCTGGAGGATCGGATTGAGGTCGCGCCCTTCCATCGGGGCGGGATTGAGCCGCTCAAACGGGTTTGACGTCAGCAGGATGAACAGGAAAAAGGCTGCAGCGATCGATCCCTGGACGGCAAGCACAGTCGCTCTGAGATCATCCGGCAGGTTGCGACCGAACATGGCCACAAGCGCGCCGAAAAGCGCGAGAATGAGGACCCACAACAGCATGGAGCCCTCGTGGTTTCCCCAAACACCGGTCACGAGGTAGAGCAGCGGCTTTGCTGAATGCGAGTTTGCGAACACGTTTGAAACGCTGAAGTCCGAGACCACGAAAGCCCAGGTCAGCGCAGCAAAGGATATCGACGTGAAGACGAACTGCATGATGGCGGTTGTCGGCGCAACGCCCATCAGTGTGGCGTCACCCTTCAGCGCGCCCCACAAGGGCAGTGTGGTCTGAACCAGCGCCAG
>JAIYEB010000045.1 GCA_027487195.1 Hyphomicrobiales bacterium
CCAGGGACCTCCGGATCCACAATCCGGCGCTCTAACCAACTGAGCTATGGCTGCCCGACGGCGGACGACATACGGCGAACGGGCGGCGGTTTCAAGCGCCAGTGTCAGACACGATGAACATGCAGCGTTTGCGATAGCGGTGGGCGGCTCAAGCGCCAGCGTGACCAGCCCGCTGCACTGGTCTATGCCAGATCGACATTAGCATTGGCGGATTCGCACCATGAAACTCCCTCCCAGCGTTGGCCTGATCCATTTCGTCGGCATTGGCGGCATCGGCATGTCGGGCATTGCCGAGATGCTTTCAAACCTCGGATACAAGGTTCAGGGCTCCGATCTGTCAGATAATGCCAATGTTCGCCGACTGGTTGGCAACGGAATTCCGGTTTCCATCGGTCATCGAGCCGAGAATCTTGGCGACGCCGAGGTGGTTGTCGTCTCGTCTGCGGTCAAGCGCGACAATCCGGAACTCTCTGCTGCGCGTGAGCGGCGCCTTCCCGTCGTGCGGCGCGCGGAAATGCTGGCCGAATTGATGCGGCTCAGGTCCTGCGTGGCGATTGCCGGCACCCACGGCAAGACGACAACGACATCCCTTGTTGCAACGCTGCTTGATGCCGGCGGCCTCGACCCAACCGTCATCAACGGTGGCATCATCAACGCCTATGGCACGAATGCGCGCATGGGCCAGGGCAGCTGGATGGTCGTGGAGGCGGATGAATCCGATGGCACCTTCCTGAAGCTGCCAGCCGACGTCGCCCTTGTGACCAACATTGACCCCGAGCATCTGGACCACTTCAAGACCTTCGACGCGATCAAGGAGGCGTTCCGCACCTTTGTCGAGAACGTCCCGTTCTACGGTTTTGCGGTTTTGTGCATCGACCATCCTGTCGTGCAGGATCTCGTCGGCAGGATCGAAGACCGTCGCGTCGTGACCTACGGCGAGAACCCGCAGGCTGATGTGCGTCTTGTTGACGTGCGCGCAGACGGCGCAACCACGAAGTTTGCGGTTGAGGTCCGCACCCGCAAGACCGGCGCCGTGCGCCGGATCGAGGCGCTGACCTTGCCAATGCCGGGCCGGCACAACGCACTCAACGCCACGGGTGCCATTGCAATCGCGCTCGATCTTGGCCTCACCGACGATTCAATCCGCCGTGGTCTTGCCTCCTTCGCGGGCGTGAAGCGGCGCTTCACCCGCACCGGCGAGTGGAATGGCGTGACGGTCTATGATGATTACGGCCATCACCCGGTTGAGATTTCGGCAGTCCTCAGGGCAGCCCGCTCATCGACGCAGGGACGCGTCATTGCCGTCGTGCAACCCCACCGCTACTCGCGGCTTGCCTCACTGTTCGACCAGTTCGCGACCTGCATGAACGATGCCGATACGGTGATCATCACAGACATCTATGCGGCAGGTGAAGCACCGATCGAAGGTGCAAGCCGAGACGCGCTTGTCAGCGCGATCAAGGCCCATGGCCACCGCCATGTCCTGCCGCTGGCAGGTCCAGAGGCGCTCGCCGGGATGGTGCGCGCCGCGGTGAAGCCCGGCGACGTTGTCATCTGTCTTGGCGCGGGCACGATCACGAACTGGGCCTACGCGCTCCCGCAAGAGTTGGCAGCGCTCGGATGAGCACAGCGCTCCCCGACATCTCCGGCAACATTGCTGCCCTGATGCCGGGTCTGAAGGGGCGTCTTGTCGCGAACCAACCCCTGGCTGATCTGACCTGGCTGAGGGTCGGTGGGCCGGCACAGCTCCTGTTCACACCGGCAAGTGCCGAAGATCTCGCCTACTTCCTATGGCATTTGCCCGCCATGATCCCTGTGACCGTCATCGGGGTTGGCTCCAATCTGATCGTGCGGGATGGCGGCGTCCCTGGTGTTGTCGTTCGCCTCAGTCCAAAAGCCTTTGGCAAGATCGAGGCCTTGGGCTCAAACCGTCTCAGGGTCGGCGCTGCCGCACTCGACAAGCGGGTCGCGGAAGCAGCCGCCGAGGCCAGCATTGGCGGGCTCGAGTTCCTTTATGGCATCCCCGGCACCATCGGCGGCGCACTGCGCATGAACGCCGGCGCGAATGGCGGAGAAATCCGCGATGTGGTCGAAACCGCTGAAGCGGTGCTGCGATCCGGCGAGCGGGTTCACTTCACCGCCGCTGAGCTTGGCTTCAGCTACCGTGCATCGGCAGCCCCGCATGATGCGATCTTCACGTCAGCGATCCTGCGCGGTTCGCCCGACAGTCTCATCGAGATCCGTGCGCGCATGGAGGCGGTCCGCGTCCATCGCGAAACGGTTCAGCCCATTCGCGACAAGACAGGTGGCTCCACGTTCAAGAACCCCCCTGGCCTTTCAGCGTGGCGGGTGATCGATCAAGCGGGCTTGCGCGGCTTTCGTATCGGCAGCGCGCATATGAGCCAGCTGCACTGCAACTTCCTGATCAATGACGGCGATGCCAATGCGGCAGACGTCGAGCGGCTCGGTGAAACCGTGCGCCGCCGCGTGTTTGAACATTCCGGCGTGCGTCTGGCCTGGGAGATCAAGCGGATTGGTATTCCGCTTCCCGGTCAGGCGGTTGAGCCAGCCTTTGGAGACGACTGAAAATGGCAAAGCATGTGGCTGTGTTGATGGGTGGCTGGTCGTCGGAACGTCAGGTCAGCCTGTGGTCTGGTGCGGCATGCACCGCTGTTCTTCGGGAAGCGGGATACCAGGTCACGCCGATTGATGTTGGCCGCGATGTTGCCACCAGGCTTGCCGAGCTGAAACCCGATGTCGCTTTCATTGCGCTCCATGGCGAAGGCGGCGAAGACGGTACGATCCAGGGCCTGCTGGAAGTCATGGCGATTCCCTACACCCACTCCGGCGTGCTGGCGTCAGCCCTGTCCATGGACAAGCAGGCAGCGAAAAAGATCGTGCAAGCCGCTGGGCTTGCGGTTGCAGAAGGCAAGCTGGTCGCACGCAAGGAAGCGGCGCGGGCGCATGTTCTGCCAAGGCCTTATGTGCTGAAGCCAAACGACGGGGGCTCGTCCGTTGGCGTCCACATCGTGCGCGAGGACATGGAACACCCGCCCCAGGAGCTCTGGCGCGACGACTATCCGCATGGCGACATGCTGCTGGCAGAGCGCTTCATCCCGGGCATGGAACTCACCTGCGCGGTCATGGGCGATGTTGCGCTTGGCGTGATCGAGATTGTGCAGGGCGCAGCCTTCTACGACTACGAGGCTAAGTATGCTCCCGGGGGGTCAACTCATGTGTACCCGGCCAGAATTAAACCGAATGTTTACCAATCTATCCAGAAGATGACCCTGACTGCACATACTGCTTTGGGCTGTCGTGGAGTGACGAGAGTTGATTTTCGTTACGACGACAGACCGAACGGGACAGGCGAGATTGTGTTTCTGGAACTGAACACCGTTCCCGGAATGACAGCGACCTCTCTCGTACCGGAGCTGGCGGCCCATGCGGGCCATCCGTTCCCAGAGTTGTTGCGATGGATGGTGGAGGACGCATCTTGCGGCCGGCGAAAAAGCGAGCGGCATCTCGGCAGCGTGGAGGTTTTTCCGCGCAGCTGACGCATGTCTGGCACAGGTTGACAGGCCGCGACGCCGTCACCGTGCAACGCATTGGCGCGCCGACTGCAGCCAAGCTCCCGGTGCCCAAGACAAGGTCGAAGCGCACGATGCCTCGCATCGCCCGCTCGCCCGCCGAGCGCTGGGCACGCGGCGAAGCGCCAACCCGCGCAGCCCTGATTGCATGCCTTGTGTTCCTCGGGGCCTCCGCCGCCTACGCAGCCCGCCTTGGTGGCCATCTCCCATCGGTTGGCGATGCGACAACCGCGACCTTGAACGGTGCAGCCAATGTCGCCGGCCTTGGCATCACGGACGTTCGCGTGATCGGTGCAAGCCGCATGTCGGGCGAGGAAGTGGTGATGCGCCTTGGCATCGACCAGACATCGTCGCTGCTCACTTTTGACGCGGAAGCAGGCCGTCGTCTTCTGCTTGATGTGCCGTGGGTGAAGTCGGCTTCAGTGCGCAAGCTTTACCCGGCAACGCTTGAAATCGTCATGGAAGAGCGCGAGCCCTATGCACTCTGGCAACGCGCAGGCCAGGTGTCGCTGCTTGATCGCGACGGGCGCACGATCGGCCCTTATGACGATGAGCGCTTCTCAAGCCTTCCCCTCGTTGTCGGCGAAGGCGCCGACAGGCGCGCGTCAGAGATTATCGAATTGCTGGCTGCAAACGATGCCGTGCGCTCTCGCGTGCGCGCCGCCATCCTCGTTGCAGAGCGGCGTTGGACGCTGAAACTGTCTGATGGTGTCGACGTCAAGCTGCCCGAACTCGAGCCGGGCAATGCCATAGCGCTTCTGGCGCGCCTTGATCGTGAGCAGGGCATCCTGAATCGCGACATTGCAGCGCTCGATTTCAGGCTGACGGATCGCGTCACGGTGCGTCTGACTGAAGCCGCATCGAATCGGCGCATGGAGCACATTCGGGTCCGCATTCCGGGCCAGCTGCCAAACGCTCGGCCTGCCGTCCACCAGCCACCCGCTGTCGCGCCTGCCCATTCGCCTGCCGTAGTCACTCCGCCCCAAAGACCAGGACGCACCACATGAGCGGCTTTCTTGGTGCACGCGGCCCACGCCTTCGTCCGCTGAACCCGAAGCGGGCGACAACCGTTTCCGTGCTCGACGTGGGCTCCTCGAAGATCATCTGCCTGATCGCGCGCCTGAAGCCGATTGAGCCCGGCATCATGCTGCCGGACCGCACCCATATGGCTGAAGTGGTCGGCATCGGGTACCAGCGTTCGCGCGGCATTCGCCGTGGCGCGGTTGTCGACATGAATGCCGCCGAACAGGCGATCCGTCTGGCGGTGGACGCCGCCGAGCGCATGTCCGACCTCACCGTCGAGAGCCTGATCGTCAATCTCTCCTGCGGCCAGCTCGGCTCGGACGCCTATCACGCCTCGGTCGCCATCGGCGGCCACAATGTCGAGGATGGCGATATCGATCGCGTATTGAAGGCCGGCACGGCGCACTCTGTGCGCGACGGACGCTCGGTCATTCATACGCTGCCGATCGGCTATTCGCTCGATCAGCAAAGCTTCATTCGCGATCCGCGCGGCATGACCGGGGAGCAGCTTGGCCTCGACATGCATGTCGTGACAGCCGAAGCCCTGCCGATCCGCAATCTCCTGGCCTGCATCGAGCGCTGCCACCTCGCGGTCGATGCGCTGGTTGCCACACCATATGCATCGGGCCTCTCGGCGCTCATTGAAGATGAAGCCGAGCTTGGAACACTCGTCATCGACATGGGCGGCGGGACAACAACCGCAGCCGTGTTTCATGAGGGACGCTTCGTTCACGCAGAATCGCTGCCGGTCGGCGGTCACAACGTGACGCTTGATATTGCGCGCGGCCTGTCGACGCCGGTGAATGACGCCGAGCGCCTGAAGACGATGTACGGCTCACCGTTGCCCTGCCCGTCCGATGATCGCGAAATCCTGACCGTTCCCCTTGTCGGCGATGACACCGACATGCCGAACCAGGTTCCGCGCTCCCAACTCGTTCGCATCATCCGCCCGCGGATCGAGGAAACCCTCGAAATGATCCGCGACAAGCTGTCCGCCTCAGGCGCCCACGCGCTTGCCGGGCGAACCATCGTTTTGACCGGCGGTGCGGCCCAGTTGACGGGCCTGCCGGAAGTCGCGCGCCGCATTCTTGGCCGCAATGTCCGTGTCGGTCGCCCCCTTGGGATCTCGGGTTTGCCCGAGAACTACAAGGGACCCGCGTTTTGCGCATCCGTTGGCCTTGCAGTGTACCCGCAGGTCGCACAGTTCGAACAGTTCCAGCCGCGTTCGCGCGGGACCCGGGCAACCGGGACCGACGGTGGCTACTTCACGCGCGTTGGCGCGTGGCTCCGCAGTTTTTGACATATCTC